>NZ_CP069802.1:0-292108 GCF_016894305.1 Citrobacter sp. B72 | reverse complement strand
TAACTTAACTCGTCGGTGATAAGATTTTCATTTGGCAAACTGTTTATAACATATTCTTGCAAATGCTTTTTACGCATTTACCTAAATGCCATAAGCATTCCAGTAAATGCCTTCCTTATTCATTCAAATGCTTTTCGCATGCATCCGAATGCCGGATCCTTTCATAAAGTTACTATAATCAATGAGTTAAAGATGCCGTGATCTTTACTTGAACTCTATTGATCTTTAGTGATCTAAAGAATTGATCTAACCTGTTGAAAACAATGATAAGTCCATATAAAACAAGGAATAGCGCTCCTTTATCAATATCTACAGATCGCAAACGGAAATGAAAGTGGGTTTACTATCATTGTTTTATTCAAGACAGTTTTTATTTTAATTTTATTAAGCAAATTTTTTGAGTTTACCTTTTAGATGTATCAGCCCTATTTGGCAAATTTGAGGTTCATGTATCATGTAGTAAACAGGAGGAAGATATGAACAACAGCAAACATACAGTCATTGAAGTGGATACTAATCTAGTTGAAATTGAAAAGGGATTTAATCCCCGAGAGGCGGTAATCGGAGATTTGTGTTACGAACAAGAACCTGTCAAATCGATGATTGTGTCAATCAAACAAGCCTTTAAGGAAGGAAGGCAGGTTGATATGATCAAGGTCGTAAAAAGAAAAGGTAAATATTTAGTTCGTCAAGGTCATACTCGTTTTCATGGCTTAAAATTAGCAATTTCTGAAGGTGCTAATATTCCAAAATTATCTGTTATCTTAATCGATTATAAAAACGAAATTGAAGAATACCTTGAGAACCTCGATGGTAACAGAAGCAATGGGCTAAATCCGGTTGGGCAAGCTCATGCATTAGCTCATGCTGTTAGTCTCGGGTATTCGGTTGAAGAACTAGCAATGCGATATCAACGATCAACTACCGCAATTCGTAATATGCTAAAAATCCTTGATATGCCATTAGAGCTTCAACGTTTGATTAGCCTAAATCTAATCAAAAAAACGCTCGCCATTGAAATAATGTTAAAATATTCCAACGATCACAAAATGGTTTTAAAACATATAGAAGGTTTCTTACCTGGCGTTAAGAATATTGAGACTACAACGAGCAAAATTGTAGGCATACCTGAACACAATGCAGCTGGAGCAGGACCAGACACCTTAAATAAAGGCGGACCAGAAAAGAAAAATTCGGCAGTCACACGTAAGACTTTGGGTATTAAGCGCCTCTCGCATAAGAAAACAGAACGGCTAAAATCTGAATTTCTTGAGCTTGTGGAAAGTACACATACGGAATCTATAACGAATACTCAAACAGAACTAAAATTTGGTAGAGATAGTGCACACTTGTTCAAAAATGTTGATAGTAAAAATGTAATATTTTCTGATGATGGTGTTCAAATAATCTTGAATGATGAAAAGCTAAATATTTTATTGTCTTTACTTAACGACGAAAATACAGCAATCATTCTTTCTAAACCAAAATTAGAAGAGCTTCTGGAAATTCGAGATCTCCTTAAGGAATAAAAACCCGAGGATTAGTTGAGTGATTAAACCTATAAAGCTGACTCTTATCGATAATTATAATGATTTGCTTCTAACTCATGAAGTCCTTAAACGCAACATGGAAGAGTTAGAACACGGTAAACGTTTTGACCAATTTCCTGAAGGGCATGACCACTATGAAAAAACTGTGAAAGAAGCTGTAGCAATCGTAGAGGCACGTTTGGAGGTGTTTCGAAAATGAAATCTCTTTTCTTTACTCTTGATGGTCATATGGTACCAGCCTCAGTGAATGTATCCCTTAACGGAGATGGAAATTATTATGCACCTATCGAAAGAGAATGTAACGAATGTGCGGGCACAGGCCACAAAGGGGCTGATGTATGTGAAAAGTGTCATGGGGTGCAAACAGTTGGACCCATTATTGAAAAATTAGTGGTACTAGAGCCAATTACCTTTCTCGATAACATTCCGGAACTGCGTGTTAACCCAACACTCGAAGCATGGAAATCCAGAAACCACGTACTTATTGAGAAAGCAAAAAAGGCTAACACTAAGTTTTCTAATAGTATATTGGCGCAACTAGACAATAACCGTTTTTTGACAGAACGCCAGCTGGATTGTTTCTTTACAACCTTTGATGTGATGTTGTCTGAAACTCCGGAAAATGAACAAGAAATTTTAAAACATAGCTACAATATCGGCCAGGTCATAAGCATTGAACTAACATTTACTGAAGTCAGGGCCGCGTACGCAAAAAGTAAAGGGAGTTATTTTTTTACATTTACTGGTAAAGTTAGAAATGACGGGATCGCTTTAACGGCCGATAAACAGGATCACATTTTATTGGGTGAACGTTATCATTTGACTGGAAAAGTCAGAAAATTCTATGATTTTGATTCGAAAAATTATGCTGCAATAACAGTTTTTAAGTTAAGTAAACTCCAAGACAGTTAAATGTTTTACTGCTTAAATATAGAGCCAAGACTTAAACTGTCGTTAGGACTCACTCACGTAATATTGTTGCTTACGCAATGGGTTTTATCCCTCATAAAGATCTGCGAGTATAAATCTTTTACATTTAAATTCCCCTCTATCACAACCTTTTCAATAGTAAAAAAATGATAATCTTATTAATTATAATTTTTAATTTTTTGTATACCAATACCATACAGTTAAGGCTAAAAGGTGATGATGGAGATGGACTTTAAAATGCACAATGATCTGGGTCTCGGTTTCATTTGTAAAAATGCAAGAACATCGTCAAAGCCAACGTTAAGAAAAGTTACTTTTCCGGTAAGCGCATATGAAACGTCTAAGCTTTCTTTAACCGGTTTTCAATGCCCCACAGCCTGCCGATTTCCTTTTTTTGTGCTATGCATGATAATCCATAACCATCTTTCGTCTGCATGCCCTATCAACCAAAATGAATGTTCAAATCATATATCGCAATTTTCTATCGACATTAAAGTACAAGATTGGCTTAGCCGTTCAAGAGTAGCGTTTATTGATTTCCATAATCTAAGAAATACAGATAAAACCACATTAATAACAGTGGAACATCTTGAAGCTTTACTTACTGTTATGTCAACTACTCTTGTCGCTTACGCTCCATATTCAAAAAAGAGACTTAACTTTAGCTTTCTAAATTCATTTACTTTGTCTAAAACTTCTCAAAGTTACACATTAACTTTCCCGGTAGTTCTCAGTCCGCTTTTAAATGCTCTTGGCGGTTTCATTCAGGAATGCATAACCGAAAAATTGTTAAAACGACGAAATTCGAATTTCATGGTTTACGAGTATCTTAAACGTTCAGGCCAGAGCTCTCATAAAGTGGAGGACATTAATAACGACTTACAGCTTAAAACTCTAAATATAAGACTTATGAGCGTCCTTACTGGGCTTTCTCAGCAAGGACTCATTTCATTTATTTGCGAAGGAAAGAGGGGCGACCGGAGAATAGAAGAGCTTCAGTTTATACCTTATGTTCAACGAACTCACCCTGAGGTATTAACTTTTCAGGAATGGATTAGCCCCGTTGATTAGAATTAACTCTATTTCAGCACGGCCAGTATTTCTGTTTCCGTTTTCCGTGTATTTGGCTTACTTCCTACGGATCGGTAAGCGCTGAGTCTGTGTATGACGAATCCACGCTCTTCATAGAGGCCCAAAGTGAATGGTGTCAGGCTATTTGATATCGCAACAGCAGCGCCTTTTCTGTGAGCGTCAACGAGCATATTTGCTAACAGCACGTGGTCGCTTTGGCTGAACGGTTTACCATCGTAACTGACAAAACTAGTTTTGCTTGTTTTGTCATATGGCGGATCACAATAAATCTGATCTCCTTCGCCGGTTGCGGCCAGAGTCTCCTCAAAACCAGCGGTGATCAGTTCAATACCTGAAAGACGAAATGAAAGGTAGTCTATTTTATTGAAGTCAAGCTTCAGTTCTGTATGTTTCCCCCAGGGCACTGAATAGATTCTTTCTGAGTTATAGCGGCACATACCGTTATAGCCCAGGCGATTCAGGGAGTAAAACAAAGCCGCTCTTTGAAGCGGTTGACCAGAAATACAGGTTTTGTTGAAACGGTCCCTCATCTCATAGTAGTCCTTTTCGACAAAGGTTTTATCCGCTAGGTTTTGGACCTGATTTATAAAGTTAGTTTTCTGTCTTTGAATAGTCCTGTATAGGTTGATCAAGTCTGGATTGCTATCTGCAAGCAATGCATTTTGTGCAAACATGTTCAGAAAAACGGCACCACCGCCTATAAAGGGTTCTACCCACCGGCAACTATGATCGTGTGGGTAGTGATGGCTGATGAAAGGCATCAGTTTCGTTTTTCCACCAGCCCATTTGATTATCGGCATGTGTCTGAGATGTCGAGTCAAAGTGTCTATACCTGAGAGAGAAATTTAGGTGCTGGTATCGTACCTAACCACGGGCTTTAACTAATAACTTAGGGAGCAAAAAAAAGTTGTTTAAGACGCACAGTTTTGACTTTCAGCATTGCGGATTTATAAGATTTTTCCTCACTGATACCTGAACTTTATGTTTTGGATTTATGTCTTTGTTTATGAAGCGATTTTGATGCCATCACAAGAAATGGGGAGCCCTCTTTTTTTGTGAAAAATCAGAATAGGCTCAAAAAGTACCTTTTTTGCGAAAAATTATGGATTTTTTTTTCGGTAGTATCCCCGCTACGCAGAAAGTAAGCAGAAAAATGTAACGGAGCCCCTATGAGTGTTTTACTGACAGAACCTACACAGCAAGCTAATGACAAGGTCTTTAAAACGGCCCATGTTGCCTTTTCAGTAGTTACTGGCACAGGTCGTTACGTCACTGGGCTTAAACAGTTCCGTGATGCAAACCCTGAACTTTGTACTGAAGTAAGTGACCAGAAAGCATGGGCTATCCACCCTTCAGTAATTCAGGTCACGCCAGGCTTCAACTCCCGCGAAATGGGAATGGGTGACGATTACTATAAGCTCCCTGAGGTTGAAGAACACATCTACAACATCAAGAATGCCTACATTCGAGGTGACTATGTAGACCCTATCCGAGTACGTGTCATTGATGGGGTACCTTTTGTTCGCCAGGGGCACTGCCGTTTAAAAGCCGCAATGATGGCATGTGATGAAGATCATGACATCACAATCCTTTGCGTTGAGATTAAAGAAGATGAAATTGGCTGTGAGCTCGCGACCATTGATGGTAACCGTGGTCTTGCGCTTTCTCCTGTTGCGCTTGGCGAGTCCTATCGTCGCCTACATTCTCTTGCTGGCTGGTCACTCGAACGAATTGCTCAACGTGAAAATAAAAGCCCGACGACCATCAGTTCTCTTATCCGCCTGACAACCTGTTCTGTTGTTATCAAGAAATGGATTCATGCTGACGCTATTTCGTATGTTAACGTGCTTTCACTGATCGATGAGCTCGGTGAAACAGAAGCAATTTCACGTATCAAGAAGATGATCGCGGAACTTGAGCAGGCCGATGCGAATGGCATCACGGTGAAAAAAACCCAACATGGTCAGGTACGAGTCAGACCTTCAGACTTCAAGCCAGCACGGATTCCGCCGGTTATTGCCACAAAAGCCGTAGAAGGCGTCAAACTCATCACCACCAGCTTATTACAGAAACTGGGGGATATTGAATTGCCGGAGATGACAGATTCAAGTGCTGACGAAGAAATCAACATTACGTTGAACCGCAGTACTCTGGAGATGCTGAGAAATCTTTCAAAAGAGATCACAGAATCAGAGAACAAGCAGCTTCGCCGTGCGGAGAATCGTCAGGCAAAACTTAATGGTGAGAAGCCAAAATACCCACGTAAAAAAAATGCTAAGAAGGCAGGGGAAGAGACCGATCAGGATACTGACCCACAGCCGGACGCAGAATAATTTACTTTTGGCAAAGTGTTGGTTTTGTCAGAGTCATTAAGGATTCAGGCTTTTTGCCCGCCTTTTTTAAACCTCCATGTATCGTTCTTGCCCCGTTTATGCGGGGCTTTTTTTTTGCTTCTTTCTATGAGTTGACATCTTTAAGTTTTATTCAGAGACATAAAAAACTTTTTCGTGTCACTGAACCTATTAGGTTACAGAGCGACGTTGCTATCCTGGTAAAAGTTTTTTCTAAAGGACCGGTAAAATGTCATCTCTTGATTCTGAAGCTAAACCCGATAATGCAGGTCACAGCGTACTGGCTTTAACAACCTCTCATAGCCTGGTGGTTAGCTCTTCTGAAACATTTCTTCCAGATATGCGCAAAGAGCTCGGCATTATCGCGGATCTTGTTGAGTCCTATAATGATGAACTCTGCTTGTTGAAACACATGGCTGTCCAGTTCAAAACCCACAATCACCAGAAACTTTATTCTTATCTCTCAGGCTACAACCACAGTATCTCTGAAGCGGATGCCTTGTTCGCGGAAAACGCTCTGAGATCTGAATACTGGAAACGCGTTATGGCACTCACTGATGTTTTGCCTATCATGTCGGATGCCAAACGTAACGAATGGGATAAGCAGTTTACGGCCGACCGCTATATTATGCCGCCTCAGGTGATCCCTGATTTCACAGCTGACGCTGTAGTAGGCACAGTCGTTGCTTTGCTTAATGACCGCAATCAATTTATTAAAGAAAGGGTTTACGACGTCTTCCAGTCTCTGAGCCGCAGTCATAAGACAAACAAAGCTTTTGGGTTCTCCACCCGCATGATCACTACCGGAGTTTGCGAGCCGTCTAAATACCCCTGGCAGAAATTAAGGGTGGATTTTAAAGAGTCTGGCATTTCACCACTGAGCGAGCTCCGCGTTATATGCGCATTCTTCCGTGGCGAACAGGTGAAGGCGATCCATAACACCAAATCATTGGTTGAGGCGTTGGTCGAACATGAGGGGTTCAGAAAATGGATCTGCATCGATGGCAACAGTATTCGTTTCAGGGTTTACAAAAATGGATCAATGCATATTGACGTCCACCCTGATATCGCCGAGCGGCTTAACAATATTTTATCAGCTATCGTACCGCTGGCATTACCTGCCGACCGCATGGCTCATAGCAAGAAATCTTTGGAGGCATTCCCTGTACTTAAGCAGTGCATCGACTTTGATACCCGGATGCAGCTTTCTGAACTAATGTTTAAAAATGACGGGGACAATAAATGGAGTTGCTGGACATCTTTAGGGTCTCTCGCCGAACGCAAATCTTCGAGTGTTGCCGCTGACACCCTTCGGTTCTTAGGGGCAACAGTAACAAAATACGATGTGACATTTTCCTATGATCCGTGTGAGGTTATTCGTTACATCGGCCAGATAGGGGAGATGCCTGATATTGTATCGCATCAGTTTTACCCTTCATCTTGCCGAATCAGCGAATATGTATATTCCCTGCTCGGTGCAGGGGAAGGGGATACCCTCCTGGAGCCTAATATTGGCC
Organism: Citrobacter sp. B72; assembly: GCF_016894305.1. Lineage (NCBI taxonomy): Bacteria > Pseudomonadati > Pseudomonadota > Gammaproteobacteria > Enterobacterales > Enterobacteriaceae > Citrobacter > Citrobacter sp. B72. The sequence goes on along the minus strand of NZ_CP069802.1, from coordinate 284,668 downwards.
ATGCGGATTTGCTTAAATCATTCCCTGCCGGTGTGATCGTTACTGGCATCGAGCTTGATACTTTGAATTGCCTTATCTCCCGGGCTAAGGGATACGATACGACAGAAGCTGACTTCCTCACATGGTCTAAGTCTAATCAACAGAAGAAGTTTGATTATGTCGTGATGAACCCACCTTTTGCCGATAACCGGGCCAGGCTGCATCTCCAGGCAGCTGCATCTCATCTCGCAGCCGGGGGATCTCTAGCAGCCGTTCTTCCATTATCTCTTCAGGGGCTCGATAACCTTCTGGGGGAAGAATTCCGGACGGAATGGATGGACGTTTTTGAGAACGAGTTTGAAAACACGACCGTTTCGGTTCGCATCCTGTACGCCGAACGTATTCAACAAGAGGAAGTCCTATGAGCAACCAACCCACCAGCCTGCCAGAAGAAGATATTGAGTTTGTTATGGATACCTTTCAGAGGAGCATGGGTAAATCCAAACCTGTCAGGGATACTCAAATAGAGGGCGAGAAACCGCAAAGTAAAGAGTCCGCAAACTCAACTGAAAACCCCGGTTATGAAGAATTCTTTTAATTACGCTCATGATATCCTGGTGCAGTTATTTAGAATGATATTTGAGGGATGGGGGACATTGTGATTAAAAGGCGTAACATTCGACGATCAGTTTATGGATTGCTTATTGTTCTTATCGCCGGAAATGTGTGGTTAGGCCTTAGAGCTGATAAAATTCATAAAGTGCGTTATCAGGATTTCTGGTCACCGGCAACTGTGATTAAAGTAACTGTAATGCCTTCAACGAATGAAATCCAGCTCAGTGGTAAAATCCCTAAATCGGTAAGAGTTTCAAACAATTATGTTGAGTACTCGTTACCGGGCACACTCTCGGACAAGACCATTTACCGAAGCGTGTTAGAAGATGAGATGCTCACTTTGCTTAATGCTGGAGGTCAACTTGAAGTTAAATACACTCTGGACAAGCAGACAAATCGAACTAAGGTATGCACTAAGTGCTTACGGGTGATTAAAGATATTAACCATCAATATTCAGCCACTGAGGTAAAGCATGGGCAGTCCTAAATTTGAAATTGCTGAGCAAATTAAAATGTGGATCGTTGTTTATCTAGTTTGCTTTTTAGCACTTTACTGTGTGTTAAGCGCTCTACATGCGCTTTATGATCCGCTAAATTTACCTGCCCTGACGTGGCCTATCAGCTGGTTCGTGGTGCCTGAAATGACAAGTTTTGGCAGTGCATTATTAGCTTTTGTCCTAACGCCAGGCCTTTGCTCTATAATTGCTGTTTTATTCGGTAAGTCTACCTTTAAAAAAGCTAAAACAAAAATATAGAGTTAATTAGATTGGTGGCTCAGGTTTATAAAACCTCTCACTAGAGAGGTTTATTTATTATTTTTGACTGAGATTAACAGCGTTTTCCATAAATGTATCAATAACAACCGTAAGAGACTGGCTGGTACCATGGCTATACTCAGGCCAAGGTAAAAAAGGATATGAAGAATACGCCATCAACATGATACTGGTTGGGCAACGCCAGTCCGTTGGAACACCTTTACTGTAATGGACAATCATAGCCGGGCGACTACAATCAATATCTCCAGCGTTTTTATCGAGTACGAAAGTAGCCAGAACGCCGGTGTCCTTCTGGGATACGAAAACAAGGCTGTCAGTAAAAATAAAGGCCATTAAGGAAGAGGCCAGGAAAGCGCCAGTAAATAAGGACTTCTTCTCTTTCCAAACGCGTCGAGCATATAACCCCATTAGCGCTACCGCTGAAACCATTCCGGACCACTGAGCACCCAAAGAAAAATCTGTTACTGTTTTAGATGTCATACTTTCATTAATAGTAATCATTGCGACAATGAATGGTGATGCAATTCCAAGTGTTGCTAGGACTATCAGCGATATTTCAGACCGGTTTTCTTTAGCGGATCCTTTACTTATTGCAGACATTGCTCTGAACATAACGAATGTACTGTTGAGCATCAGAAAACAGCATAAGAGCATGTATAACATTGGGTTTCCTCAACCTAGAAGTGATGGTTACCCTGTTATTTTACATAAATTTGACTCAACAGATGCTTTTAAAATCTCGCTTCCTTGAATTTAAAAACATATCAGCACAATTGGCAAACATAAAGGAGCAGCGTCTATCAAAAGTTACTTTTATGATTGGTTGAATACTCATTTTGAAGGCTAAAATCCAAAAAAGTGGGTACAAAAAGTTACTTTTGCGTCATCCAGATGCACTGCCGCCATTTTGCATTCTGTACGTTGGTTGCTTTCTCACTTGATGTCTCTTTTAACAGGCAAATTATCACTTTATCCGACCGGACCTTGTAGGCTGAATCCGTAGAATAAGGCTATAACCTATTCCCGGAGCATCATATGCGTAAAACTCTAATTGGCTGCATGGTTGCAACTGCCCTTGCTACTGTATCTTCGGCACATGCTCAGGTATTTAGCTACTCATTTACAGATACCAATAAGGCTGTTCGGAATATTAAGCCTGCAACACAAACATATCTTAATCCCGCTGGTGTTTTGACTCTGAACTTGATATCGGGTCTTGATCGGTACGAGCGAGTGACGGTCACACGAGACAGCGATAAAAAGGTTATGTATTCCTCCGTCTCGACCAAAACGAGCGTTGCAGATCGTATCGTTGCTGCCGATGGAACAGAATACTATGGAAAGGATATGGTTCTACCGGCGCTCGGAGAAGGGACCTTTACTGTAGTCAATGAAACTCTGGATATTCGCCAGACTGTAGTGAGCACATCTACTTATCATTTCATCGTTGATACAACTCCTCCACGCTATAAGAGTATTTATCCGAGTCAAAACGCAGGTTACGACATGGTACTTTCTGGGCCACTTTGGGAGTTGGGCCGAGGCGGTAGTGGCCAGTTTTCTATATTTGCAGACGGTATTGAGGATGCTAGTGGAATTGCCAAGATCCGTCTTGTCATTAAACGAAGTAATGGTTCTGTGGTCTCCGACAATAACCTGAGTTATGACACAGCCAATAAACGTGCGTTCTATCCGTGGATTAAAGATATGAACACCCAGGCTGGCATGCCCTCAAGTGATCTTGATGAAGAATTCACCTTCAATTTCATCGTTACGGACCTGGCAGGAAATACGCTTAACATTCCTCCCCAGCGGTTTTTATAGTAAGCGTCGTCTGAGTACCGTCTGGTCCCGAATCCAGGATCCTGTAACTTAAGCACCCACTTATTTTGCAGGTGGACACCTCATGCGCGCTAAAGAAAGACTTCCCCGGAAACACTATTCCCCTGAATTCAAAATGGAACTGGTCAGGCTGGCTCTTGAAGAAGAAGGCAGTATTGCCGCACTGGCCCGGAAACATGACGTCAATGATAACCTGCTCTTTAAATGGATAAGGCTCTGGCAGCGTGAAGGGCGGGTCTGTCGGCCCCGAAAAAACTCATCGTCGCTTCCTGCCCTGATACCCGTGCAGCTTCAGGCGGGCTCTTCTCTCCCAACCTTCGAACTACCATCCTGCTCTCCTCCCGCTACCTGCCACATAAAATGTCGGGGAGGAGAAATAACACTGACTCATCCCTCTGCTGAACTCATGAGCACTGTCCTGCGCGAACTGATGCGGGGGCCGGTATGATAAATCTTCCCGCAGGCACAAAAATCTGGCTGGTTGCCGGTATCACCGATATGCGCAACGGCTTCAATGGCCTCGCCGCAAAGGTGCAGACCGCGCTGAAAGATGACCCGATGTCCGGCCACGTCTTCATCTTCCGGGGACGCAGCGGCAGTCAGGTAAAACTGCTCTGGTCCACCGGCGATGGTCTGTGCCTGCTGACAAAGCGACTGGAACGTGGTCGCTTCGCCTGGCCCTCAGCCCGCGATGGCAAAGTGTTCCTGACGCCGGCGCAACTGGCGATGCTGATGGAAGGTATCGACTGGCGACAGCCAAAGCGGTTACTGACATCCCTGACCATGTTGTAGCGCTCTTTATCCTGGTTGTCGCAGAATAAGCCTGGTAAAATACAGGCTTATGAACGATACCTCTTCTGACGACATCCTTCTGCTGAAACAGCGCCTGGCCGAACAGGAAGCGTTGATCCACGCCCTGCAGGAAAAGCTGAGCAACCGGGAACGCGAAATAGACCATCTGCAGGCGCAACTGGATAAGCTGCGCCGGATGAACTTCGGCAGTCGTTCCGAAAAGGTATCCCGCCGTATCGCGCAAATGGAAGCTGACCTGAACCTGCTGCAGCAGGAAAGCGATACGCTGACCGGCCGGGTGGATGACCCGGCAGTGCAGCGCCCGCTGCGTCAGACCCGCACCCGCAAACCGTTCCCTGAGTCACTCCCACGGGATGAGAAGCGGCTGCTGCCGACTGAGCCGCGTTGCCCGGAGTGCGGTGGTTCGCTGAGTTACCTGGGTGAGGATGCCGCCGAACAGCTGGAGCTGATGCGCAGCGCCTTCCGGGTTATCCGGACAGTCCGTGAAAAGCATGCCTGCCGTCGGTGCGATCGCATCGTTCAGGCCCCGGCTCCTTCGCGCCCCATCGAACGGGGGATCGCCGGACCGGGGCTGCTGGCCCGAGTGCTGACCTCAAAGTATGCAGAGCACACACCGCTGTATCGCCAGTCGGAGATCTATGCCCGCCAGGGTGTAGTGTTGAGTCGTTCTGTACTGTCGGGCTGGGTGGATGCGTGTTGTCGTCTGCTGGCACCGCTGGATGAAGCCCTTCAGCACTATGTCCTGACCGACGGCAAACTCCATGCTGACGATACGCCTGTCCCGGTGCTGTTGCCGGGCAATAAGAAGACGAAGACCGGGCGCTTATGGACGTACGTTCGAGACGACCGCAACGCCGGATCAGCGCTGGCCCCCGCAGTGTGGTTCGCTTACAGCCCGGACAGAAAAGGTATCCACCCTCAGACCCATCTTGCAGGCTTCAGTGGCGTACTGCAGGCTGATGCCTACGCCGGGTTCAACGAGCTCTACCGCGACGGCCATATAAAGGAAGCCGCGTGCTGGGCCCATGCCCGCCGAAAAATCCACGATGTTCACGTCCGTACCCCGTCAGTCCTGACGGAGGAGGCGCTGAAACGGATCGGCGAGCTGTATGCCATCGAGTCGGAGATCAGAGGTAAAAGAGCAGAGGAACGGCAGGCAGTCCGGCACCAAAAAGTGCTGCCGCTGCTGGCGTCACTGGAGGGGTGGCTGCGGGAGAAACAGAAAACCCTCTCAAGGCACTCAGAACTGGCGAAGGCGTTCGGGTATGCGCTGAACCAGTGGCCGGCGCTGATCCGCTATGCAGAAGATGGCTGGGTGGAGGTGGATAATAACATTGCCGAAAACGCCCTACGACGGGTCAGTCTGGGGAGAAAAAACTGGCTGTTCTTCGGCTCGGATCATGGTGGTGAGCGCGGTGCGTCACTGTACAGTCTTATCGGGACGTGCAAATTAAACGGCGTGGATCCGGAACGCTATCTGCATTATGTACTTGATGTCATCGCCGACTGGCCTGTGAACCGGGTGGGTGCTCTGCTCCCGTGGCGGGTTACTCTGCCTGCCTGACCAGCTTCACTTCGTCAATACGGTTCTCACTGCACGCTTACTTTTTATATGACGATCAAATGGGAGAATTTACGCCATTTGCAGTTCATGACTCACGTGTAAGCACCAGTGTTGTACCCGGCATTTCTTCGGGATACGTCCCGTTTAAACGAGGCCTTACAGTGCTGGAAAACCCCTACAAGTTGGTTATACGTATCCCAAGAACTAACTGGAAGCCATATCGAAATGGTGGCATGAGCATTACCAATAACTATGGCGGAGTACAGGTCCTTTCCGAAGATGCCACCTATGTCTACGTGGAAGTTAAGCTGCCACAGGGTGCCTTAGATGGAAACTACTATAGACCTGTGAATACATATCAATGGTCTGGAGGAGATCTTGGTCAGTATGCCAGCTGGCTCAACTGGGATCCTGCCTCTGTAAAGAGTCCGGCTTGGGGAAGTTCACCCATAGAACGACAAAAGGCTGATGGAACATGGTTCAACAGCGTAAACTGGAACCTGTTCAAGGCATCTGATATGCCTATAAAACTTACTAATATCCGGTTCAATGTACAGGCTAGGCCATATGATCAAAAAATCACTGGCGGAGCAACATGCAGTATTCCAGCTGGCTCAACAACCTGTACCGTCTCTTTGCCCCAGGATATTATAAATGGCACTACCGGCTATCTTCATAGTGGCTATGAAGTAAGGTCAACCACCGAAGCAACCTTCTTTGCCCCTATATGGGAGAATATAGCCTGGCATACACTGGGTCCCTCCGTCACTGGATTTGATTACATTGAAACCACCAACATTCTCCAGGTTTACGTGAATCAACCTGGAGATGGTTCATATTTCGACCATGTTTATGTAAATCGAGTTTGGTTGTCAGATAAAAACCGTAACAACGCAGAAATAAGCGTAACCGGCAAACAAACAGGTAGAAATATGGCGTCTGGGAACTACACGTATGAGTTCAACATGAAAGAGGTACCAGAAGGCAGTTATAACGTGGTAATTAATGCCCAAGATACATTCAACAATACCGGTAACCTCCCTTATCAAACTGTTGTCGTTGATAATACAGCACCATCTGTAAGTATTAGCTACGAAGGAAAACCGATCAGCAAAAACGTAACAGTATATGGGCTGGAGAACGTCCGTATACAGCTCACCGATGCTCTAACTAAACCATCCTTAAGCCGTATGACTCTTCGCGGTGGCCCTGTTTCTGATGCGGTGGAATTGTCTTGGGTGAATCTGGGAAACAACCTGTATGCACCTAATTATCCCAAGATCTTTCCGTCTCTTAATGAAGGCGAAACATACACTCTCACAGTTCAGGCCAAAGATGAGATGAACAACGTTAAAGAAAGCTCAGTCGAATTTAACTACCTTCCAAACAATCTCGTCAGGCTAGAGAATCTGAAAACCTTAGCTGTCAATGCTTCTCTCAAAACATCTGACAATACTCCTCTGGCTGTTCTGTATGCCAGCCAGCTGCGTAAAAAGGATGGTTCAATCGCTACAGGGCTTCAGGACGCAGTGCTTACTGTCCGTAAGGACGCTGCATTCGGCGTGACTGTAAATGGTGTTTCTGCGATGCCAGGTGAAAGCAAAGAGCTTCAACTGGATTTGGGGCTCGGGGACAGCCGTAGCTTTCCTATTTTCCCTGCTGTATCCGGCCTTACAGGCAGATCTGAGTTCATGATTAACATTGAAGAATTAAAATAAAGCAGGGCTGTTTTGCTGAAGCACAACGGCCGTCTTCTGATGCGCCGTAGCCCATGTTGTTGCAAATCAGTCCGACGTTCATTGCGTAAGTAACGCTTACTGCGGACCATGGTAGTGATTAGACTCACTACCATGGTCATTTCACCACATATCTTCTCTGCATTGCTCTTGTTGGGCAGACTAGTAACTCGTCACTAAATTGCAGCTTTTGTCTTGCTAAGTCGCTGGTATAACTGCACTACGAAATCGTCAAAAGATTTTATCCCTCATGTAGATCCAATAAATGATCCCAAAGGTGCCAGAGAGTACAAAGAAGATCCCGGTACGCTGTAGGCCGCATGGTTACTGGGCTGGAGCATTGTCACTGACAACAGTAGCGACATAAGTGACAACGGGAGTGACTTAAAAGACAATGGTAGAGACTATTTCGACGTTGGTAATGATTTTAAGTGACAATGGTAGTGAGGTTAGACTTAAACTTCCACTGTAAGGTAAGGTGACTCGCATTATTTAAATAAATTATTACTTTCAATTACTTGCGACACGAGTCTGCATGTATGCTTCTATTTCTCAAAAATTTATCCACCGAAAATGCCTGTGGCTGTGATTTAGCTTTGACGACAGTTTTTATCAGGGAGGCAAGTTGAGACCTGTATAAGAACTAAGCATTTATTTATCCCCATTTTCCACAAGGTAGTTCCAATAATTAGTACCTTAGTGTTCCTGATAGATCAAAAGAGATCCCCGCTGCCTCCAGGCCAGACGGCACAAGGCCTGAGACGTGATCAGTGACAACAGTAGTGATTATTTTGACATTGGTAGTGATTATTATAACGTTGGTAATGAGTTTTTTGACATCAGTAGTGATCAGAGCGACAATAGTAGTGACTTTTCATTAGATCTTTTTAACTTGATCTGATCCGTTGTTGATAAGAGTTGCAGGTCATTGTATGCAAAGAGTTTTTGCCAAGTTTTAATGAGTGGAGTCGTTTTTTTAGGTAGAACTTATGCACAGATATGGATCATCACAATGATCCATCCAGTGACATAGAGTTCGCTGGGGCTTACTATTCACCAATCTGTTTACACATTCAGTGATAACTTATTATGACTAAAGAGAAAGATACTGAGCAGCAGGACCTGGTCACCAGGGCTTTCTCTGTTAGAGAGAAAGAATCAGGTAAAGACATCATTTTGCGTCCTAACAGCAACCGTACGGTGCAGTCTATTGCTTTGATGCGGCTCGGGCTGTTCGTCCCATCACCAAAGAGTGTGGGGCGTCAAAATCGGGAATATAAAACGGTTGGCTTTGACGCAACGAAAGAGTTACAGACGCTCTCTTTAATGGAGAGCGAGGGGTTCACCAATATTTCAATTGTCGGTGAGCGTCTTGATATGTCAGTAGATTTTAAGACGTGGATGGGCATCATTCGAACCTATGCCAATCATCCGATTAACAATGACACGATAAGCTTAAAATTCACTGAATTCCTCAAGCTATGTACGCCTGAAAATTATCGCTCATCTACAGCGTCCAGAAAACGTATAGACGCCTCCTTACGCAGGTTAGCATCCGTTACCTTGTCGTTCACCAGTAATAACTCGTCCAAAGTCTATACAACGCATCTGGTACAGTCTGCCCTGTTAGACCCGGAATCAGATCAGGTTGTCCTTCAGGTTGATCCTAAGATTTTCGAGCTCTATCAATACGATCATAAGGTTTTGATGCAGCTGAAGGCAATTAAGGAGTTGGCCAAGAAGGAAAGCGCCCAGGCTCTCTATACGTTCATAGAGTCATTACCGCCAAATCCTATACCGATATCCCTTACTCGGCTGAAAAATCGTCTGAACCTCAAAACACGAGCAAATAGTCAGAATGCTACCGTGAGAAAGGCTCTTGAAGAGTTGGCATCGATAGGATACCTCCAGTACACCGAAATTAAGAAAGACGGAAAAGTATACTTCCAGATTCATAAGCGGGATCCCGATCTGAATTTGAACAATACTCAGCCTCCTTTAGAAGTGGTTGAAGATGAAGAAGAGAACTCAGGGTCTTCTGTTTTAGAAGGTGAGTTATGCCCACCAGCTGACCCGATAGACGGCGATGATGTTCTTACCGTCCATGATTTAACCGCTGAAGAACTGCGCTATATTCGTAGTCTTCGAAGCCAGAAAAAGAACAGCAACGCCAGCTAAAGTTAACCCGGCGGTTCAGGCTCCGGGTGCTAAATTACTTCTTCGATTTTCGTTAGTCCCAGCCCGCTCTTTCACGTCAACGGTAATGAGTCAAAAGTCATTACCGTTGTCATTGTTCTCTACCACCCTATGTAGATCGAGATTGCGAATTCAACGCTTTCTCCTGAGTCACCTGTTAACACCCGGTTTCTACGCTTTACTTCATTGGCCAGTACATCCAACGGAAAATATCGTAACGGGGTGACAATGGCAGTGAGTTGACCCACTCACTACCATCGACATTCAAATCCCGGCTTCTCTGGTAGCTATAGTGACAATGGTAATGATGTGTACCTTACTGGCATTGTCATTGTCCTCCGAGTGTGCGTTCAGCTTTGGGAGGACACCGGAACTTAATGCGGCGAGTCACGGCCATTGTGAATCTCGATTGGATTGGCGAATACGGCTTCCGGTTGGGCCAGATGTCAATGGTTATGCTTCATCCAGCTCATTACTGTAGTCATTGCCGTTCAGCTGAGCTGATGCTCCTCTCATTCTATGTGGCGACAACGGTAGTGAGCCCAGAAAGTGACTACCGTTGTCATGGCCGTCCAGTAGAGCGGGTCAACCTCTTAAATCACAGGGTGACAACGGTATTGAGCCCAGAAAGTCACTACCGTTGTCATGGACGTCTGGTTAAGCGGATCTACCTCTCAATTCACAGGGTGACAATGGTAGTGAGCCCAGCAAGTCACTACCGTTGTCATAGTCGTCCCGTTGAGCAGATCAACCTCTTAACTTACAGGATGACAACGGTAGTGAGCCTATTAAGTCATTACCGTTGTCATTGCCATCCAGAAGAGCGGATGATCCTCTCAATTCATACGGCGACAATGGCACTGAGCCCAGCAAGTCACTTCCGTTGTCATAGCCTTCCAGAAGAGCAGATGAGCCTCTTAATTAACAGGGTGACAACGGTAGTGAGCTCATTAAGTCATTACTATTGTCATGGCCGTACAGCTGAGCTGATCATCCTCTCAATTCACACGCCGACAATGGTAGTGAGCTATTAAAGTCACTACCATTGTCATAGACGTCCAGTTAAGTGGACCATCCTCTCAATACACACGGTGACAACGGTAGTGAGCCATTAGAATCACTACCGTTGTCATTGCTTTTCAGGTGCACTGATAAGGCTCTCAATAGACACGACGACAATGGCAGTGAGCAATTAGAGTCACTTCCGTTGTCATTGCTTTCAGCTGAGCTGATAAGGTACGTCATTTACACGATGACAATGGCAGTGAGCCAATCGAGTCACTACCGTTGTTAATGCCGACCAACCGAGGGAAGGGTCCGCTCAAAGAACTGAGTGACAACAGTAGTGAGATCATCCAATCACTACCATTGTCAGCTTAAACCTGTAGGACGAAGAGGCTTGTCCGATAAAATGACGACAATGGAAATGAGCCTATCCATCACTACCACTGTCATTAAAGTCCAGCGGTTCAACGTTAATCAGTAGCTCCGGATGACAATGGTTGTGAGTCAGGCAATTCCCAAGCATTAAGTGACAGCAGCGTAACACCTCTAAGCTCACTCCTGTTGTCAGGGGTTAGGGTATTGAGTCTCTACCGTCGTCAGTGTTTCTGAGACACCAGTATTGCAGATCACTACAATTGTCACTTAAGTATCGACGGGGGAATAGATGCAAGTGACTGGCTAACCAGTACCAGTTTAGATTCAAAACGATCCCATCTTTGTGGATGCACTTGAGTAAGCTCGTATGACGATATGTCAGAGAAGTGACAACGGGAGTGAGTTGCCGGACTCACTACCGTTGTCATCCCCGGTTGAAGGAAGAGGATCCCCGGGGCTGTATATTTACCGGGTATCCTTACTCAAGGGTTTCGACACTCACTCCCATTGTCGTAATCAACGAGTGTGCATTGTCTTTTAAAAGCATCGCTGGAAACGTACGATTAAAGTAACTTTTCTTTCGGTTCTTCCTTGCGAATCTCTGAAGACGTACTGGCTGATCGGAGTCAAGGAGGGCAGTAAAATTGAAGCCGTCAGTTTTACTGTCGGCTCCGGGTAGTTACTTCAACTCGTCGATCTGAATCATGAATTCTGAGGTGCCAACTTTCCCATTTTCGGAAGGATAAACGGGTAACAGAAGATTATCCCCCTGGCCCATATCTATTTGCACCTCAACTGACTCACCTGGAGCCGCCTGTGCCCCGTTAAATTTAATACCGAAGGCTGCATCCTTCCGCACAGTCAGCGTTGCGTTCTGGACCCCTTTAGCAATTTCTCCATTTGTCTTACGCAGAACGTTAGTGGACAGGTACGCAAGGGGTACGCCATCTGTCGTTTTGAGAGGCGAACTGACCGATAATGTGCGTAGATTATGTAACTGCACAAGGTTATTCGGTAGATAACTGAACTTCTGAGTATAGGTTTTGGTATTCGACTGACTATCGGCAACTGTTACGCTAATTGAATAATTTTCAGATGGTTCGAAATTTGGGAACAGCCTCGGATACTCAGGCATGTATGTATCTTTGCCTGCCGGTGACCACGTAAGCTCAACGTTATCAGCTGTGGGGCCACCTACGAGCTGAAGACGGGTTATCCTCGGGGTTGTCAGATTATCTGCCAGAGCGATCCTGAGGTTCTCCAGGCCGTACACTACCGTATCGTCTTTTACCGGCTTTCCGTCGAATGTTATGGCCACTGTCGGAGGAGTGTTATCCAGAGCAATTTCTCCGAAAGTTTTATTGGTCTGGTTCTGGAAGAAGTCCCTGATGTTGACCTCAACGTTGTATTTTCCTTCAGACTGACGGGATAAATCATAAGCAATCGTGTAGTTACCTGAGATACGAGATTTGATTACGCCTGTGGGTGACATCCGGGTACCGGTGTTCTTATCGGAAAGATAAAATTCCCTCAATGAGACCGAGTCGAACCAGTTACCATCGCCTTCAAGTGACGCCAGTACATCCAGCTGCTTGTTAGTCTCGTCATATGATATCGAGTTTATTACCGGCAGTTGTTTATTGTTCCAGCGTGTCATAATCCATTGCTCAGACCGCAAAATGGGATTGCTGATGCTGCGAACGAAGTAAAGGATCCTATTGTAGCCCTGGGTACCCAAGGCCATATCAAACGTCTCAGGCGCTTCACACGAGGTTTTTCCTGCCGGAATGGTGCAGGTCGCCTTACCGCCGATCTCTTGTGCAAAGGGCCGGGCTTCAACGTTAAAACGAAGTCGGGAAATTTTAATTGGCAGTCGTGATGAAGCCACACTCTCAAAATCCTTCCACTTAACCCAGTTCCCCTTATCATCGAGGAAATCTACCCAGGTACCCGCAAATGCAGGCGTTTGGTTTGCAGATGGGTTTAGAACGAGGCTGTATGACGGATAATACCCTCCCCACTGGCCAAAGTTCGCCATACGAGCCATATCCCCATTAATTGAGCCATAGGGAAGAGTCATTTCAACATAAGCATAAGTGCTGTCTACAGCTATCTCTTTGGGGGCGGAATATTGATTGATGAACTGAAGCCCACCTTCTGAATAAGCACGGTAGTTAGATTTTGGGATCCGGTAGACTAATCGAATAGGGTTTTCGTTAACGACCATACCGGCTTTGTAAGCCGGATAATTAGAAACCCCGGGTACGACGCTGGAAGACGTATTTGGATCATGAACGGCCCACAGTGTCATCTCACCCAGCGTGTTGTCGTAGCGAAATTTTTGAGTTGGCAGCGTTCGGCTATTACCTGCGTTATCGAAGATAACAACTTTTGCAGTAAAGTCTTCATCCAGGTTGCTGTCTGGTATTCCGGTTCCCTTAACTGAATTCTTAGAGTAAGTGTGGTACATCTTTTGGCCGGATACGTCATACTGCATCTGTGTAGTGCTGTAGAGGCTACCGTCCTGCCTGTAAATATATATTAGGCCCTTATCAATACCATTTGCATCACTTACGCCCGAAGAGGTGAAGTCATACTGCCCCGTTGCCTCTAATCCAAGCTTCCACACGTCACCAGCGGTAGAGCCAGAACCAGTATTAGCGGTAAGAGCATTTGCCGCTGGAGGGGTGACATCAATTAGCCAGTTATAGTTATAGGTCGCTACAGGCTTCTGATTGAGATCTAACACGTTTATCTGAACGACAAATTTGCCTTCACCCAAAGCAGGCAAAGTTACTTTTTTGCCGTAGAACTCACTACCGTCAGCAGCTGTTAGTCGGTCTGATACACCCGTCCGTGTAGTCGTAGTATTAAGAATGACAGTTCCAGTGTCTTTCGTGACTTTGACATTAACGAAACGATCAAGACCTGAAATAAGTGTCAAAGTTACCGGTGATGCCGGATTAAGCATAAGACGAGAAGACGGGGCGTGGATCTCAATACCGTTCGTGTCTTTAAAGGCCGATTCATATATCTGAGCTGGGGCCTGAACAGACATACCGAGTCCGGCTACAGCAGTAATAAAAGCGAGATGTTTCATTCTTATTCCCCTTTAGGTTTGGTGTTATTTTAAGCTTTTCCTAAAGGTCACTATGTTCGTAAAAGTATAAAAAACTTCTCCATATGGTGCTCGAAATTACAAATCTATAATTTGCCTTTCGACAAACCTTATTGTGCGTTCAGGACGGAAATCTTTCTTTTTGGAATTACATCTGACATTTCTGTGGTGTCCAAACTGGCAACGATTGCAAAACTTATAACATTAGCCTGAAACTATCGGCATCCACATATCGCATTAAGTGATGCTTTTACTTTGTGTAAAAAAGAATCAGGATAAATTAGGTATGTCAGATATAAATGCGTTAACGGACGGCATATATGAATCAAAACCTGGCGGCATTACGCCACCAGTCGAGAGGGGAGTGAACCTCAGTCAGTACGTCTACCTTCGTTCCGCAAGGCGCTTCTTGTTGTGAATTACAAACTGCCCTGGCGAGAACTGCATCATTTCACCCCTAGCAACACACGTGCCTCTTCAACGGTTTGCCAAGAAGGCATTGCTACGCCAGATTGAGTGCCGTTGCCCCTGCGCTCACCTGTGTCACATTCTACATAAAGACGCATCAGCATCGCTTCTGTTTCAGCGGCCCGGCTATTATCCATTACCAGTTCTGCTGCGCGTCGTAGCTGTTCTGGAATGTCATTCCACATTCCCGCACCACTTCTGTCTTTGTTAGTGAGCAAGTCTTCAATAGCAGATGAAGCCATGTTAAGCAGGTCAGCCGAAACTAAAGGCATCGGCGGGGCGGTATAGAGGATTCGACGTCTTCCGCGTCTGTCTGGATCGTATTTATCATAAAAAGCTTTGTTCACATCTTCCCAGTGCCACTGAAGTTGCCCGGTTGCGTCATGGTGGCAAAACTCGCACTGATAAACAGGCGCAATCGACATAACTGCCTTTCCAATACGTGCCAGTACAGCAACTTCGTCAGCTCTGAGACTCATTGCTTCGCTTGGGTTACTACCCTCGGCAAATTCCAAAATTTGTTCAATACGTTCTGGTGTGAAAGTGGTCATAGGCTTTGAAAACATATTTTTCCAGTTGTGCTTACCATATCATCAGGCATTAGGAGCGTTAGCGAATAATTAACAGGTCAGGACCAAAACTAAATCCTTCCCCCATACGGTCTTCATGACGGGAGACATATGCCTTACCGTATTTCTCCAGATCCTGTAAGCGATCTTTTGCCAGATTCCACGAGTATTCCTGGCCCCACACGGGTCCGTCACGCCCGTCAAAGCGGTCAGGTTTACAATTTGCTTTCAGAAGAGCGTAGACATGCTCCACCGTGGGTAGCTGCAAAGCACTATTAGCCTGAGAAACGGCAGTATGCGTCATTTCTGTTCACTCTTTATTGATTTAGTCAGTTAAGCCGGTCAGGTAACTTTAACCGGCTACTCGTATTAAGATTTCTTTCCGGTTGCTTGTCAGTTAGCGGCGAAGATCAATTTCAAGGCGGGCTGTTTTGACCTTTGTTCCGGACTCCCTAAATGTATCATCCGGAAGAGGCGAAATTTGTCCGCCAAGTTGTTTGACTCGCTCCCTGAGCGCTTTTGTCAGTGTGTCTTCCCGGAACAATACCCCAGCTGACAGAATGGCCTGTAAGCGACCTCGCTTAGCGAGCATTGCGATGGCATGCATGACTTGTTTAACGTCAGAGCGTTTAAGGAATGGTGGATTCATAACGATAACATCAAAAGTTTCATCGGGCTGGTACCCAAGAAAGTCGGTATGCACCAGCTCGACTCCTGTGCTAAGGACACTATCGTTCTTCACTGCAAGGAATCGCTCATCGTTCAATTCGATCCCGGTAATCAATGCATCCGGAGCCGCCAGTTTTAAGGCTTTCAGAATGCGGCCATCACCAAACTCTGGCTCCAGTACACGCTCCCCGGCAGCTGGTTCAGCGCGTAGAACCATATCTGTGACTAAATTCTCAGGTGTAGGGAAGAAATTGAACAGATCTCGTGGGATGTCAACCGAACCTGTCAGAATGATTTGCTCGATACGCTCAGCTGCATCCGCCGTAAAAATATGTGCCTGCTCTTTTCGGTTCCATTTGCCACCGGCGGCTTCGAGCACTTTGTTTGTCTTAACATAAATGCTGCGGTCGAGCTGGTCGGCCAGGAAAAGAAAGTTCCCTTCAGCACGGCAGCGAGATAAGACGTTCAGAACTTCAGTTGAGATTTGCATTAAAACTCCATTAAGAGGATTTACCCGCCTGGCGGCAGCGGGTTGGTTACTTAAACGGGACAATTCAGATTTGGCCTTGGTTAGTCGGCAGACAACAGCAGGGATGGGCTGTTATAAGAGAAGCGGTCAACGGGAGCCTTATCAAATCGCTGACCGCTTGCATCAGGGGTCAGAACGAGTCCGTTATGGGCGCAATGAATGTGGAGCAACATATCCCCGCCGGTGTTGATGTGTAAGGCAGGCACACCCTGATCGATTTCGAACATGACACCAAAACAGGGGTTACCTTCCTTGTTAACAACTTCACAGTGGATGTTATGTTGGCCGGTAACGCTGACCTGATAGGCCTGACTGTCCTCTTCTGGCAGTGTTTCCTCCTCCAGGCGCCAGTCCTGAAGTGTGAGGCTAATTTCAGGGGTGTCATGCTCTTTCTGAAGAGCCTGGATACCTTTACGGAACAGCTGCATCATTTCAGGAGTAAGGCAGTCTTCCTCAGCTCCAAAATGTTCTTTCCAGCCTTCAGGATCTGCATACATCCAGACGTTTTTAGCGTAAGCGTCCAGCGAGAGCCGTCTGGTCATAATCTGAAGCATACGACAAAGTGGTGTCCACCAAATAAGTAGTGGGAACCAAAGTGTCAGATATGCAGAAAAATATGACTCCCGGCAGGCGTAAGGGCTGCCCTAATTATTCTCCTGAGTTTAAAAAGCAGCTCGTAGCTGCCTCCTGTGAACCCGGGATATCCATCTCAAAACTGGCGCTTGAAAATGGCATTAACGCCAATCTGTTGTTCAAATGGCGCCAACAATGGCGTGAGGGAAAGCTGCTGTTACCTTCCTCAGAGAGTCCTCAGCTACTCCCTGTGACTCTCGATGCCACCTCCGTACAGCCAGAACTAACCGCTGAGGGCCCGGAGGCTCTCAGTATCAGCTGTGAGGTAACGTTCCGGCACGGGACGCTCCGCCTTAATGGTACGGTCAGCGAAAAGCTCCTGACTCTGCTGATACAGGAACTGAAGTGATGATCCCGTTACCTTCCGGGACCAAGATCTGGCTGGTTGCCGGTATCACCGACATGCGCAACGGCTTCAACGGGCTGGCTGCAAAAGTGCAGACGGCGCTGAAAGATGATCCGATGTCCGGCCACGTCTTCATCTTCCGGGGCCGCAGTGGCAGTCAGGTCAAACTGCTGTGGTCTACCGGAGACGGGCTGTGCCTGCTGACCAAACGGCTGGAGCGCGGGCGCTTCGCCTGGCCGTCAGCCCGCGATGGCAAAGTGTTCCTGACACCGGCGCAGCTGGCAATGTTGTTGGAAGGCATCGACTGGCGACAGCCGAAGCGGTTGCTGACCTCCCTGACCATGCTGTAGGCCTCTTTATCCTGGTTGTTGCAGAATAAGCCTGGTAAAATGCGGGCTTATGAACGACACCTCTTCTGACGACATCCTTCTGCTGAAACAGCGCCTGGCTGAACAGGAAGCGTTGATCCACGCCCTGCAGGAAAAGCTGAGCAACCGGGAGCGCGAAATAGACAAGCTGCAGGCGCAGCTGGATAAACTTCGCCGGATGAACTTCGGCAGTCGTTCCGAAAAGGTCTCCCGCCGCATCGCACAGATGGAAGCCGACCTGAACCGGCTGCAGAAAGAAAGCGATGCTCTGACCGGTCGGGTGGATGACCCGACAGTGCAGCGTCCGTTGCGTCAGACCCGCACCCGCAAACCGTTCCCCGCATCACTCTCCCGTGACGAAAAACGGCTGCTGCCGGCAGAGGCATGCTGCCCGGACTGCGGCGGTGCGTTGAGTTACCTGGGCGAAGATGCCGCCGAACAGCTGGAGCTGATGCGCAGCGCCTTCAGGGTTATCCGGACCGTGCGGGAAAAACACGCCTGCACAAAATGCGACGCCATCGTGCAGGCCCCCGCGCCTTCACGCCCCATCGAGCGGGGTATCGCCGGGCCGGGGCTGCTGGCGCGCGTGCTGAGTTCAAAGTATGCAGAGCATACCCCGCTGTATCGTCAGTCAGAAATATACGGTCGCCAGGGTGTGGACCTGAGCCGTTCACTGCTGTCGGGCTGGGTGGATGCATGCTGCCGGCTGCTGTCACCGCTGGAAGAGGCGCTTCAGGACTATGTCCTGACCGATGGCAAACTCCATGCCGATGATACCCCGGTGCAGGTGCTGTTGCCGGGTAATAAGAAGACGAAGACCGGGCGGTTGTGGACATACGTTCGCGACGACCGCAACGCCGGGTCAGCGCTGGCACCGGCCGTGTGGTTCGCCTATAGCCCGGACAGAAAAGGCATCCACCCGCAGACCCATCTTGCCGGCTTCAGCGGTGTGCTGCAGGCGGATGCATACGCCGGGTTCAACGAGCTTTACCGCAATGGCCGGATAATGGAAGCCGCCTGCTGGGCTCACGCCCGCCGAAAAATCCACGATGTGCATGTCCGAACGCCATCGGCGCTGACGGATGAAGCCCTGAAGCGTATCGGCGAGTTGTATATCATCGAGGCGGAAATAAGGGGAATACCGGCAGAACAGCGCCTTGCCGAACGTCAGCAGAAAACGAAGCCACTGCTGAAATCACTGGAAAGCTGGCTGCGTGAAAAGATGAAAACCCTGTCGCGACACTCAGAACTGGCGAAAGCGTTCGCATACGCCCTGAACCAGTGGCCGGCCCTGACGTACTATGCAGACGATGGCTGGGCGGAAGCAGATAACAACATCGCTGAAAATGCTCTGCGGACGGTCAGCCTGGGTCGAAAAAACTGGCTGTTCTTCGGTTCGGATCACGGAGGTGAGCGCGGCGCGTTGCTGTACAGCCTGATCGGGACGTGCAAACTGAACGGTGTGGAGCCAGAAAGCTACCTCCGCTATGTCCTTGACGTCATTGCTGACTGGCCGATAAACCGGGTCAGCGAACTGCTCCCCTGCCGCGTAGCATTGCCAACTGAATAACACCTCCCCGTCAATACGGTTCTCGCTGCACGCTTACTTTTTAGCGAGCGAAGGTAAGGAAGCATCAGGCTCTACAAGGAGGTGAGGGATGTTCTCTTTGATTCCGAGATAACGTACCGGCTGGCCATTAAGCGGTAACCCATCCGACACTGTAACTTCTGTTCCTGGCAAGACGACGCTGTTTACCAGACCTCCACAATGTTCGGCCACCACGCGGCCTAAATCTGCCATAAACATCCGATGCTTTTCTGGTGAGTCCAGCTCACCAAGGAGTTCAGGTTTAAGCAGTAAACCGGTAATAATCTCAGTCAGTTCACGAGGAGATACTAATTTATACATTTTGTTTTCCTTTTCTGTGTTGGCTTTATATTACCAATCCAGATGCACGAGCTAATAACCTCCAGACAACTTTTTCAAAAATTATTTACTTAAAGCAGGGTGCTAATATGCGCAAGAAATGAATTTAGGAAGGACGGCTTCAAATTTAACTTTTTGGTTTTTTATTTTAGACGGACTTTAAAATAGCATCGTTGATAAAATAATAAACATGGTTTGTTTTTTTGTTTGTATTGACAATCAAATGGGTATAAATTAATTTACTTACATGGCGTATATTTAACGCCACCGCCCCGGCGGCACCGGGCATAAAAGGAAAACCATTTTGAAACCGATGCTCAAAAAAGATTTTTTTTCAGCTATTGAAAACCTTCTCAAAGCTGGCTTTCAACCTCGCTTTTACACTGTTAACAGTGGCCGAATCGGTAATGACTCCAACTTATTGATAGTGTTTTATGTTCAGATAATGCCCGATGACTTTGTCATGCAGCTCCACCGATTTTGAGAACGACAGCGACTTCCGTCCCAGCCGTGCCAGGTGCTGCCTCAGATTCAGGTTATGCCGCTCAATTCGCTGCGTATATCGCTTGCTGATTACGTGCAGCTTTCCCTTCAGGCGGGATTCATACAGCGGCCAGCCATCCGTCATCCATATCACCACGTCAAAGGGTGACAGCAGGCTCATAAGACGCCCCAGCGTCGCCATAGTGCGTTCACCGAATACGTGCGCAACAACCGTCTTCCGGAGCCTGTCATACGCGTAAAACAGCCAGCGCTGGCGCGATTTAGCCCCGACGTATCCCCACTGTTCGTCCATTTCCGCGCAGACGATGACGTCACTGCCCGGCTGTATGCGCGAGGTTACCGACTGCGGCCTGAGTTTTTTAAATGGCGGAAAATCGTGTTGAGGCCAACGCCCATAATGCGGGCGGTTGCCCGGCATCCAACGCCATTCATGGCCATATCAATGATTTTCTGGTGCGTACCGGGTTGAGAAGCGGTGTAAGTGAACTGCAGTTGCCATGTTTTACGGCAGTGAGAGCAGAGATAGCGCTGATGTCCGGCGGTGCTTTTGCCGTTACGCACCACCCCGTCAGTAGCTGAACAGGAGGGACAGCTGATAGAAACAGAAGCCACTGGAGCACCTCAAAAACACCATCATACACTAAATCAGTAAGTTGGCAGCATCACCGCCGAATCGGTCTCATTACATTCACTGATAAAAATGGAACAAAACAGGTCGAACAGGTTTATTCCTGCACTTCTTTAGCCGCCAATACTTTTGGAAAGCGCTTCACCACTTGGTTAGAAGAAATTTTTCAAAAGCATAATGAAGAAAAAGTAGCTGATTCCGGGTTCGAGGTTGGTAGCCGTGTCTGGGATAAATTGATGTATACGTTGCGCACCATTTCAGAAATTCGTGCCGGGGGGGTGCTGGTGCTGGATAACGGTGCACAGCGTACACTGGATGAAGTGCAAAAAACGGCACCTGAAACAAACCAGGTGGAGCCAAAGGAAATCTCTTCACTTCAGGAGCTGCTGAACGCTTCCAAAAATCTGGAGCCGACTTCGCCTGAGCTAATTGCGGCTCTTAATGAGGCTCTGTCAACCGCCATAAAACGGTGAATGCAACGGCAGTCTGGCACATCAGGCCTTGTCAGAGATTAGGCCTGAAAAGCACTTACGTACCGATATAACACCTAATTCCCCTCTAAGGAGATTGCCCTAAATGGCGATGAATAAAAAAGAACAAGCCGCGTATGATGAGCTGGTGGCACAGGCCAGAATAAACCGCGCTTTACGCTGGTCTGACTATGGCGTTGAACGCGATATGCCCGTACCAGAGGTCTCGGGGGAATACCAAAACGGCTGGAGCTTCAACACCGCCACTGGCACTGTTTATCCGACATGGAGCGGAACTACGGTTCACGGCACACGGGAAGAGGGAGAGGTTGTCGATGCAACCTCCCGCCGCATGCGAGGCATGAATGGTAGCCAGAACGGCATACCACAATACAGCACCAAAGAACGCGCCCTGAAGGCATTACGCTGTTCGCTTGAAATCAAGTTTGCCATGCAGCTGGATGCCATAGATAAAGCTATCGCAAAAGAAATAGAGCTGTCCACCGCTCGCCGGGAGAGCGATACATCAGATGCCTAGCGGTAAACCATCAATTCAGGCCCGTGATCAGAGGGGCCTTAACGCCCTGAAAGAGGCGGTTCCAGCGACGGCACAACTACAGATGCGGGTTACCCCTGAACGTAAACTGCGTTACGTCAATCAGGCAAAGGCCGAAGGTCTGGGTCTAACAGACTGGGTCCAAAAGCATATGGATAACGTGTGTGATCTGGCAGGCCAGCCTGAAATAACCATGTACAAAGATGATGGAGAAACAAGTGGCCAAAAATAACAACAGTCTCAAACAGCATGTCTTCAATATGCTGTCGGCTGGCAGCGAACTTAAAGAAGTGAAGCGTTTTCTCACCAGCAAGCGAGTTAAAGCCCGCCTGGCAGTGTCAATGATCCACGAGCAGGCGATTGCTGTGCAGAACACTGAATACCAGAATTATCCGGCTTATAGCTAACTGGTAACAACAATTACAGAGAGATACTTAAAATGAGCGTAAACCCAGAATACACCAGGGTTCAGCATGTCCAGATTATTCGCGAGCGAGATGGGCAGAAGGAAGTTGTTCGAGTCTATGATGAAGATGGCGACGTGGTTCTGTGTTTACCTGCCTACATTCAGGATGAGGAAATAAATCTTATTCTGCGCCGGTTGAATGACGTATATTCAGTCGGATATCGTGTAGGTGATGCAGCCCGCCGCCGCGCCATCAAAAAAGCGCTGGGGGATGATGAGGAGTAAGGCCATTTTTACTGGCAAGATATCTGTATACCGGAGTCTTTAGAGTACGTTCTAATGGCTCCGGATTATTAATACTGTTTTACTCATGCAATAAAAAGCAAACCAAAATTCTTTCGCTAATTCATTTTTAAATGCTCAAATCATTAAATGTAAGGAGCGTTATTTATCAATAGGTATGGCGTTCTTAATGGCTATTAAGCTAGTTCTGCTTTCGCTTGCTTCTGGAAATTAGGGAAACCTAATTTTACCCTATCAAAAAGTAACTTTTCTGGTTTTGTTGCATTCACGTAAACAAAAAAAGTCCCGCCGGGCAGAAAAGAAAAACATCAAAAATAGCTATTTTCCCGAAAAGATCACGAACACTGAAAAAGTATCATGGGGAACCTGATCAGGAGACAACCCATGAAAATCAAACTAGCCCTGCTTATTGCATTTGCAGGTTTCAGCGCAGGAGCTTCCGCTGAAATCGCAGAATTCAGCTTTAAAGATACCCTGAACGTTAAAAAGACCGTATCGCCTGCATCCGTATGGATTAATCCGGTAACGAGCTTTGACGTTGCCGTTATTTCCGGTCTGGACCGTTATATTACGCTCAGTCTGCTGAAAAGTGACGGGAGCCTCATCTGGAGCACGAAAAGCAGCCTGGTTACCGTTGATGACCGTACCACATCTTCGACAGGCTTTGATTATTACGGCAAGACTCTGACCGTACCAGCGATGGGAGAAGATAGCTTCACCCTCAGAGAGGTGATTACCGACTTGCAAGGGAAGGAGGTCTCCCGGCAGGATTACCCGCTTGCAATTGACCGAACGCCTCCGGCAACGGGTACCATAAGTTATACGAGAAATGGGTGGAACTTTGGCAGCGAAGCGATCTTCACTTCAGTACCAGCCGGTATGCAGTACGCCAGCGTCCAGGCACTGGTCTTTAATGGACTGAGTGATAAAGGTTCCGGGCTTGCTAATGCTGAATATTTCATAACCGATGCCGCTGGAGTGGAGCGTAAAAAGCCAGCGGAAATTAATACAGTGGAAGGTAGCGTAACCGTTCAAGTCGCCGACGCAAGCAGCAATGCCCTGGCACCGGAAAACCGCTCTGAATATAAAGTGGGGATCTACCTTTATGACAAAGCGGGAAACAGGAGCGAACTAAGCCGCCGAAGCGTAATTGATCGGGTTAAGCCTGACGATATCATCCAGGTGCAGGACGCCACTACCGGATCATGGGTCTCCTATCAGTCTGGCATGACCGTCTTCCAGAACCCTATTTCCGTACGGGTATTAAGGAAGAAAAGTGACTTTACTGCTGTTAACGGTTCCAAATATGGCTGGGCGGACTCGAATTTCCAGACGTCCGATAGCACTTATAATATCTATACTTTCAAATACATATATCCAAATGTGGGGGATACTTATCATGAATTTCAGACTCTGGCGGGAGGAGTAAGACGAATTCATCATAACTCCCTCAACTTCACTCCAGCCCCGGCGATGGAAATAGCCCCGAAGATAGTGGCTAAAGAGATGTACCGGAGTGATACCAGTGAGTGGTTAACTCAGGCCTCAATCAGCGTTAAAACCGCCACCATTAGCCGCATAAAGGTAACCGCAGAACCCCGACCATACGTGCAAAAGTTCAGAACGGTAAAAAATGCAGCCTGGTTCTGCACTATTCCTGTCGGACAAAGTTTATGCGAGATGACGGTTAACTTCAACTACACCAGTGACAAAGGATTTGAGTATCTGCATCTTTACTCGGGAAAAGATGGTGACAGCATATTCGATGCGCTTGCTGGTAATTTTACGGTTATCTGGGATAACAACCCACCGGTGGTTAATGTCGCTCAGGTAAACAAGGCCTCCAAGACAATCACTATGACGGCCACCGATAATGATCGCGTCAACGCCTGGAACATCAGCTACTGGGATACCAAAGTTTTCGAAGCCACCCTTAAAAATGCCCGGGGGGAAACTTTCACCCTGAAGCCTGTGACTGTCAGTGAAAGCGATTATAAAACCAAAAACGCCACTTTCTCATACGCTGGTCTACCGGACGGGGATTATACGGTTGTTAGCGTGTCTGCCACGGATCTTGTTGGAAACACAGGAACCAAAACGCTTAATGCACCGCTGAAAATTGACTCAACGCTTCCGGTTATTGCGTTCAGCTTTAATGGCGCAGACGCAGAAGGAAAACTGGTTAAAGGGCTTGAGAACCTACGCATAAGCGTTACTGATGCCTCTGGGGATGCTTCCCTGATATCGCTTCAGCTCGCTGGTGGACCTAACTCTGAAAAGGTCACCCTTGCATTCACGCCGCTATCCAAGGATGTCTTTATTCCTGAATACCCCAGAATCTTCCCCAATACTGACGAATCGGGACAGATGTATCATCTGGAGGCTCTGGCTATTGACGAATCAGGTAACCGGACCACTAAAACGCTTAATTTTACCTACCAGCCAGCTAACCTGATTATGCTGGATAATCTCAAGACGCTGGCCACAGCCGTAGCACTGAAAGCAACGGACAACACGCCGCTGGCCATCATCCGAACCAGTGTGTTGCGTCGTCAGGACGGTTCTATCATTACCGGACAGTTAAACGGAACCCTGACTGTTCAGAAAAACGCCCAGTTCGGCGTTACGGTTGCCGGAGTTACGGTCCAGCCTGGTGAAACTAAATCGCTGTCACTGGATCTTGGTAATGGTGAAGAGCGCACATATCCCGTTACTCCCGCTGTAAGTGGTCAATCTGGCACGGCCACATTTGCTATAGAATTCCCTCAAACATAAACCCTACACAAGGGTACGGTAGTATGCCGTACCCTGTTACGCCATCCTCAATGTAAAATGTAGAGTTGAGCATGACTTAATTATTACTTTCTCATTAAGTGTCTCTTAAACTGCAAACGGGAAAGTAATATTCCCGAGACGGGAAGGACTCCTTCCTTTTGGTTATAATCTATGATGCTAAACTGTGTAATTACACCGGAACAATGTCCTCGTTTAAATCGCTGGCACCAGTACATGATTTATCCATGAATGCTTTTTGATGCAATTTTACTTCAGAATGCTCTTAATTTTTTAAACAAATTATATTTGAATCCTTCGTGTATAAATTTGCAGACCCTCTCTCAATGTTTTTTTAAAATATTTACTCTCAGGTTATTAGCCAGTAGATTCATTCTGTCATGATTACTCCAGAACTAACCGGAGGAATCACATTATGACCAAATATTATGATCGCAGTGGAATTGAAATCTCCAGCGCAAAAATCCGCTGTGTTGATTCTGTAAAAGGTACTGCGGAATATACTTTTCGTATTGTTTGCGATAAATGCAATGGGCGGGGAGAGCGTAAGCATTTTTATAGAAGTCGCTGTATGGCTTGTAAAGCCACGGGTTACAGCCTCGAAACGACCCGTACTGCTTACACGCTGAATGCGCTGTACCGCATTAATGCGCAAGCTGCCCGCAAAGTGTCAGCATCCCTGCAAGACGAGCGTTTAAGGACTGAAAGCGCCCACAGTTCTGCGTTCACAGCATGGTGCAGGTCTCATCAAAAAATGGTTGATGCAATCACCCAACAATCCAGTAGTAATAATTTTCTGGAAAGCCTTAAGTCTTCTTTAACCCACCAGCGTCAGTTAAGTGATAAGCAGCTGGCAGTTGCCGCCCGCATTTTAGGTATTCATTAATTCAAAGCCCTTTTAATTTAATTTTAAGGTCAATTATTACGGAGGAACTATGATCCATTCATTTAAAGACAGACGGCTTGAAAAGTTCTTCCGTAATGGAAAAACAACGGCAGGTATTCCTTCTGAAATTATTAACGCAATTCTGTGTCGACTTGAAACGCTGGATAATGTCCAGAGTGAGCGGGAGTTATTATCCAACAGCTTGCGTTATGAACGCTTAAGAATGACGTCAAACCGTTATTCCTCCATTCGAGTAAACTCTAAGTATCGATTATTCTTTGAATGGAATGATGGCGCACATAATGTTCATTTGTCTGCACATGACTATAAATCGCTCATCCATTAAGGTTAAAAATGAAGCTATTTTCAATTTCATCCCGGGATACAAGCATGGACGCGATGTTTTATATCCAGGCCAGTACTAAACAACAGGCAAGTTACATATTTAGTACCCTTTCCCCGAAGCCTACTGCGAACTGCCAGCTTACAGATTTGCAGAATGAGACGGTCGTCCCTTCCATAAGCCCTATTTCGCTTTCACTTAACCCCTGGTCGATCAATTCCCAGTCCCGAACCCGGGAACTGCGTATGGCCACGCATGGTCTTAACCTGATCTGTGCAGTCACGGATGAGCATACCCGTCAGATAGTTGACTTTTGCGATAACCTTGGACAGCAGCTTAAGGATCCGGACGACAAAAGCGCCTGGGTTAAGCTCATTAATTCTGAATGCGCTTTGCTTAATTCTCCGCGTCTCTATCCCGTTCTGCTTGAGCCGGATACACCGGCACAATTTGAAATCTTTGTGCCAGCTCCGGAAGATGGAGAACACGACACGGTCATAGCCAGCGTTGTTAAAGAATGTTTCGGAGATGAATGCCGGTACAGAGTAACGGACAAAGCTTTTGCAATGTCGGAAAAGCCAGTCATCAGGCTGGAAGCTCATTTCAATGACAAACGCGAAAAGGTTTTAGAACTGACCTTTTCCTGTTTCAATCTTTCACTCTCAGCGTCCGTGCATGAAAACCAGCTACGTCAGATTTTGTTACTTTGCGAAGACTTTGGCGTAAGGCTTCAGGGTAGAGCAGGGGCATCCTGCCACGTTAATATGCGCAGTGCTTACCGTCGTCTTGCTCATGTTGGCACCGGCTCTCGCCCAGGTGATGACAGTGATGTGCGGGTCTATACCTCGTTAAAAGAAGAAAAAGATGTTAAGAGGCTGCTTGATAAGTCAACCAGGGGAAGTGAGCTTGTACCGGCGAGGCACGGGCAGCAGTTTAACGGGGTCTTAGTGAATGCCACACCCGCATCGGCCACTACTGGTTTCATTTACCTTTCGCATGATTTTCCGGAAGGCCAGTTTATGATGACAGCCGAGGTGTTGCATGTTGGAATTACACCAGGCGGTATTTACTACATTGAAACACTGGACGGTTACCGGTTTATCGTGACAGCGTTTGAGAAGGGATTAATGAACGGTTTGAGGGAGTTTATAGCTGCAAATGAGGAATATTTTAAGTATTACCGCTGGTCTTAGTATCTGAGCTGAAACCGGTAGGCCAGGGAAGGCAACCGGGAAAATGCAATTTAACCTGATCCTATACCTACGACTATCTTTATCCACTTATAATAGCCTCACCAAATTATAATGCCCGATCACCGCATTTGCTTAAACCTCACATATTCTTCTTATGCTTCCCCTGATAATCTACGACCGAAAGACAAAGGAAAGTGAATACGAAATAAGATTTATGAGCACATAAAAGTTACTTTTCCTTGGTGGCACATCACAAACATTGTGGGTTTCATAATCCTTTTTGTTATTTAAAAAGGATGTGTTCAATTCTAATTAAAGGTGGTATTTTTTTTGAAAGTTTGCTGGGAGGTTATTAGCTGGGGGGATGGGTAACAGTATAATAAGTACAGATGAAAAGGAGGTTTTATGAAAGCGTTAGACGTGGTTTCAACTCAACTCAACTTTATTAATCTGTTGGATCAGGCAGGATATGCTCTTTCAGAAATTGTTGTAAAACGCTTCAGTGCTGCACCAGCCTTTAACGAAGGGCACTGGTTGTTCATTGCAGAGCAGGATAACCGCTACATTGAAGTGGTCTGTATTCTCTCTTTAGCTTCAGAAAGCGGAGAGCAGCATATTGATGTTTTTATTAATATGTTCGAAGACCCGATTGATGATGTTATTTCACGAAACATTGAAACCAAAACCTTTGCGACGCTTTATAAATACATTGAACGTATACCTTTTACTCCGGGTGTAAAGAAAGAATTCTTGAGCAGTATTGAGAACATCAATTTTAGTTAATCAAAAACCACAACTTTTTGCCACCAAGTTATTAGGTAATGCTATCAACCTGATATAATTACCTTAACATGAATATGAGCGGAGCCGGGTTATGTCTAATAATACTGAAGTCATTAGCTGTGATTTATTTTCAACTCTATCTTCACTTAATTTTAGCACCGAGGATATTACAGGTTTGACTCCGGCCAACTTTCGAAAGGGAGCTTTCTTACATGCAAAAATTTCTGCTAGCCAGGCCACGCGAGCGACTGATATTTCCATTCAATTACTCACGGATCGTGTTTCAGGTGAAATGAACTACGTAATAGTAATTGGCAGGCACGAAGGACTCCTGCAAAGCGAAGCAATTGACCCAAACGCTGATAAGCAATACCGGGAAAACCGTTATTCTCGCCATTTTATCTCAGTAACCGATGCCAATACCAAAGCCCTGAAAAAAACCTGCAAGGTAATGAAAACATATATCAAAGAGCAGGCATTTAAGCCTAACACCTGGGGGCACAGTTTCATTAAGGGTTGATTTATTCTTGCCCCGGTGAGCCGGGGCAACGCTAAATTAACCTCAAACTGTGCTGGAGGCACAAATGTCTGAAAAACACTTTATCGTTAAAATCCAGAACCGAAACGGCGACCATGAGAATAGCTATGTTCGGTTACTCGTCAGCGATTGTGAGAAAAATGCTTGCCAGACGGCACTCATTTCAGAGTGCCATGGCGAGCTTGAACAGCTGAGTTTTGAAGACGGTGGGGTTTACGACTACAACGGCGAAAATCACTACAGTGTCAGGAGCTGCGTGGAGGTTGCTCCAGAAGACGTTGCAACTTTGCAACGCTTCCTTTAACACCTGCGACATTTGATTAAATATCGGGCGTCCGCTACAGGATGCCCGTGATTTAAACGATTCCTCAAAGATCGCTGTCACTCCTGATAACTGTATTAAGAGCAGGTTTGTGATAGGTTCAGCGTAACAACATTACTGGAATTTTGGTTGCCTTGATGAAGAGCTGCTTTTCTGATTTACCCGTTAAAGACGGCACGTCCGGAACCTGGAAACTGGACACATTCGAAATTACCGCAGATAAGGCGATGAGCCTCGCCCTTCGTGCCGAGTATACAGGTAATACAGACGAGTTTATCCCGCCCGGTAGATATCGGCGTTTGTCCAACGGCTGGGATGTGGTGATGTCCAATACCCCGATGGAGATCAGAACCTGCCAGGATTTTTTAGAGCGAGCCACCGGGCGCGTGCTCATTAATGGTCTTGGTCTGGGGATGGTGCTTCACGCCATTCTTCAAAAAGAAGATGTAACCCATGTAACAGTAATTGAAAAAGAACAGGACGTTATTAACCTCGTTGCGGCCTCGTTTGCAAACGATCCTCGCGTTGAAATTATCCATGCTGATGCAATGATGTATTGCCCACCAGCAGGCGTCACGTACAACGCATGCTGGCACGACATATGGCCAGACTTCGCAACAGCTAACCTCTCACAGATGGATAAGCTGGAAATTAAGTACCGGGACATCTGTGAATGGCAGGGCTCGTGGGGCAGGGAGGAGTGTGAGCAAAAGCACATTGAGTTTCAAAATCTTGGGGCTGATTGAGTACAACTTTTGAAGGTGTCTCCGCTAAAGAAGACTGGGTCTCTTTGCGCATGCCCAGCTGTGCTGCATGACCTGACAAAGCCTATAAATAAACAGATCGGTTTGATTTAGTAATCCCCCTTCCAACCATCAGGCCGATATTTAAACTGCATCTCCATTAAGGATGGCTGATGAGCACGATTTCTACGGATTTAATTGCACGGATCTACGCAGCCTCCGAATTGCCGTTGAGCAACGACGAGCTTTATCGCGAAGTGCAGCGTGAAACTGGCATGTCGGATGCCGAATTGCACGAACTGAAAGAATTTGGGTCAGATAAAACCAGAACCAGCGGCGTCAAACACAAAGTACGCTGGTTTCAGCAGACTCTTCGGCAGGCCGGAGTCATCGAACGCGTTCCAGAAAAACGGGGCGTCTGGAGATACTCCTCTAAGACGAAAACAAACCTACACGAGTCATGGGAAAAGCTCTGTGTTGTCGGTTTCTCAACTTCTCTTGGGGCATCGGTTTTTGGAAACGCCTATGCCTTCTTCAGCAATATCACAGAGCAAATTCATCTTTGCCTGACCTCGCCGCCTTACCTCCTTCGAAATTCAAGAGACTACGGGCATGGCGGGGGGCGTGGCGAGCAGGTTTATATTGACTGGCTTCTGCGTATCCTCGAACCGATCGTGAAACAGCTTGTACCCGGCGCAAGTGTGGCATTGAATATCACTCAAGATAGCTTTAATAGGGGCAGGCCTTCACGTTCTCTGTATCTGGAGCGTCTGACACTGGCATTATGTGACAAGCTGGGGCTTGAGCTCATGGACAGGCTTCAGTGGGTGAATCGCAGTAAGCCCCCATCGCCAACGCACTGGGCATGTAAGCAACGAGTGCAGCTCTGCTCATCGTATGAGCCTGTGCTGTGGTTTACCAATGATGCGAGTAAGGTTCGTTCAAACAACTTACGTGTACTGCAACCGCATTCAGAGCAGCATCTTAAATTGCAGGCAGCAGGCGGTGAAAATCGCACGACCTTTTATGGTGATGGGGCGTACCAGCTTAAAAGCGGATCCTTTGGAAATAAAACAGAAGGAACGATCCCCAAAAATACTTTGTTTTACGGCAATAGCTGCGCTGATACGAGATTTTGCCATTCCATTGCCCGCGAGCTAGGTTTTCCGCTGCATGGTGCAACGTCTCCTACCAGGCTTGCAGCGTTTCTGATTGAGTTTTTGACAGAGCCGGGAGATCTTGTTGTAGATCCCTTCGCTGGCCTGCATAAAGTTCCCATCGCAGCCGAGCGACTTGGCAGACGTTGGCTGGCGACGGACAAAATCATGGAATGGCTGGCGATTTCCCGAAACCTTTTTACGGCCGCACCGGGATATAAGAGTAACCCCATGCTGGACGAGCTCGCCGAACTGTATCGGGCTTAATGCAAGTTAACGGTTTTGATAAAGTGGTTTGAAGCGACAAGCGGTTTATTCATTTTGCATTGTTTCTACCATAAAATGACAATATTAACGGCTTAGCATACGCCGCAGAGATAATTAGGGTGCCATTCATTTCCGGTTGTCTGTATTAACGAGTGTATTCAATATTCACTTGTTTCTCCGATATAGACCCAACAAAAAAAACTGATGGTTGTGATACAGAACTTGTTGAATTAACATCCGGTACATTAACTATATTGGTAATTTAGACGGTTTCTAAATTAAAGGTGGACAGATATGAAGTCAGATACAGAAATGGTTTCTCCTATCGAGTTGCACATTGGCGATCATGTCCAGCGGCATGGTGCTTTATTTGAGGTTATGCATATTGTTGAATCCGAATGCGATATTCCCGGCGGCATCCGGGTAGCAGCATGCATTTCACGGGTTATCGGTGACGTTACGGGCAATATTCCTCGTGGTTGGCTGGAAACACCGAAGCGTATGGCTGAGCGAGGAGTTAAGTGGGCGACGAGTCTGCCTGAGGGGCTTTACTTTAACATCCAGGGGAACGCACATGCGAAAGTAAGCCGGGTTATTCGTAATGTGACTAATTGAAACTTTTTTCTGAATTGCGGTGTAAAAGTTACTTTTCACCGCATCGTTTTCCCTAACTACTAAATCAGAGCTTCTCTGAAATAAGCGGATTTAACCGCTAGCGATTTATTCAGGCCATTTTATTCTAATCATTATCCTACACTTCAAAAATATTCATTATTTTTTCTTCTGACCTATTAGCCAGAATTCTCGATTCGGTATCATTTACTTACGGTAAATCTTTTGAAAACGAGGTAAATGGCATGCATTCTCAGGATCCTATCACGAAATTAACCCAGACGTTGCAACGCGACGATGGTTCTCAGGTTCGTATTGTAGCGCAGCGGGGATATGGAAGTGGGCTTACAGCCTCGCTTGATGTGTACGTTCTCCGTCGTGATTCCTCTGAAAGCAACTGGTCACTGTGCGGAAAAGATCCTCACCCAGAGTGGAGAAAGATGTCAGTAGATGAGTATCAGAAATTTGGACGCTCTGAAATGCTGCGTTATGCCACACCAGGTGAAATTCTCAGGGTGGCATCCGCTATTGGCCAGCCAATGAGCTTCCTCGATGGCAACCCTGCGTTTTAGCCCGAACCCTGGCGACGCCTTTTAAACCGGCGTCATTCTTTTTACGAGCAACAGACGGAGAAAAAATGAATCTGAACGAACGAAGCACGAGCGCAGCAACGCCAGATTTGAGCCGACTTTATCTCATTTCCGGGCGCATTATGTTTGATGATGATGATCAGGCCTACCTGGTCGAAGCCGACTCCCCTGGTGATGCAGAGGAGGCTTTCCGGCATCATATTGCTGACAGTGCCGACGACTTAGAAAAGGTGATTATAGTTTCCTCTACAAGTTTCGCTTCAGCTCACAGCAGTCGCGTAATTTGTCGGCCTGCCGTGAAGTAATTTCAACTTCCAATGATATTTCCCTCTTTATAAAAGCCGCCGTCTGGCGGTTTTTATTTGCAAAAATGAATATTAATCCTGAATGATATTAATTTAAGATGAGGTAGTGTTCATATTCTTCTTCTTAATATTTTTTCTAAAAAAACGCCTTCAGGTTATTAGTTGGTATTAGTGTATTTGTTATGATCTTCTCATCAAATACATTAATTAAATAATCAAGGAGTCAACTGTGGCAGATAATTATACTCAGGCGTCGTTTATTATTCCCTGCACTCAGGAGCAGGCAAAAATGGCACAAGAAGCAATCACATTCGTTACCGAAGCAGAAATTGCAGAAGGTGAGCGTTTGCTTGATAAGCCACTGACAGATTGTTCTCTGACTGAGAAGCTGATCCTCAGTATTATCGAGAACCACCCTGAGTATGACCCTTCTGAGCCGAGCTTTGGGCAACCATCCTGCCCAGACTGCAATTATGAACTGTTGTTCGCAACAGAAGTTACCAGCAGTGGGCTGGCAGTTTTTCATGGAGAGACCATTGATCTTGACCATGCAATTTGCCTCACAACTGCCGTGCTGTCGGTATTCGACCTCTCGGAAATGGTAACAATTACTGCTGCATTTACATGCAGTAAAAGCCGGACAGATGAATTTGGGGGTATGACTATTCTGGTCACAAAGGATACCCACTATTACCAGGATGGCTGTCAGTTTTCTCGTCTCATGAATGAGGCTCACAAAGCCGGTATCCAGTATGCTCTGTGTAAAGTGACGCATTACCACGGTGAGAGCAGCTATGTGGCAAGCTATGTCCTGAGCTGCGACGTAGCGGATTCAGCCCAGGAGGTCGTTAACAAACGACTGAAGGCATGTGCCGGAAAAGAGCCAGAAGACGGAATCTATATTCTGTGTGAAGAAGACAACACTAGTCTTTCGGTCGAACTCGTTACAGAACTGTCTCCGCTCGATTACGACAAGCTGAGCAAGCTTCTCCCTTCCCTTGACACCCTTTGCGGCGCTTAAGCCTGCCAATTACCGTAGCCACCGGTTTCCCCGGTGGCCTGGAGCCTGCCATGACCAATAAATTCATAGTTTCTACCGTTGATTGTATCAATGAATTTGCAAGTGACGTTCCGCAGAGTGTTTCCTTACGGATAGATACAATGCTTGAACAGCGTATCCGCAAATTGGCGGCATACGTGAAAGAAAACGATCTTCATTTAACTGAGTTTTACTTCTATGACGCTAACTGGTCATTTTGTGGTGAAGATGAAATTCAAGAAATAAAAGACATGGATGAATATAAGCATAGCGACAGCATAAAGCAGGAAGCGATGCTGCGGGAAGTAATGCCATCAGCACGTACGGAATGCCCGGTTATTAGGGTGATGAAAGATTCATTTCAGCTTTCAGCTCTACCACGCCATTGTGGTGATGACATGACTCTTAACACTCCTTTTATTCCGCTGTCTGAGTTGAAAACAAATAATACGGCATTTATTACGCCGCCAACCTATAACTAATAGCTGTGCCGGGTGATTAAATTACAATGGATTATTTTTATATATATTGACATTAAATCCGCGTGATTTTGATTTAATATAATTTCGCTAAATGGTTGCGCTGTAGTTATTTTAAAGTTCTAATAATATCAGTGATGCAGCATATACCGTGGTTCAGGAAAATATATGTTTATTGAAAAAAGCGACTCATTCCTTGAATTATCCTCAGAAGTTATTTTTCCTGAGGCGGCTAATGCTGCCATTTTGAAACATGATAAATGGGCGGATGTTTGGGAGACCCTGACAACCGATGCCGATCTGAACTATACCGATGAAAAGGAGACTGTGAGTCTTTCTTCTCTGGTCATGTCAGCCACATCTGCTATTTATCAGGCTATTACGGACGGCTGGACAATGTGCGTGGGATACAGTGGCGGCAAAGACTCCCATTCTCTTCTGCACCTGTTTCTGATGGCATTGATCAGGGCAGTACGTAACGGCACAAATATCAGCGAACATCATTTCATTCAGATGTCCGATACGCTGATCGAAAACCCTGAGATGCACTATCAGGCTTCACAGGTTCTCAACCAGCTCAGAATGTTCATTGCTGAACACCAGCTACCGGTCACAGTCCTTGTCGCCCGACCGTCTCTTACGCAGAGCTGGGTCGGCCGCATTCTGACTGGGCGCGGACTTCCGACCTGGACTAATTCTTCTACCCGACAGTGCTCAACCGACTACAAAATCGCGCCCCTGCGCCAGGCCAAAGCTCGTTACCTGAAAAACGCCCCGGCATCCGTTCGAAGCAGGGTATGCCTGATGCTGGGCTCCAGGGATGATGAAAGTGCCCGAAGGGCCGGAAATATCCTCAAAATGGGAGGGCAGGCGAGGAAAGTAACCCTGACTGAGCACGGTGGTGAACTCTATCCGGTAAAGGAGTGGCGCACTCAGGACATCTGGTCTTTTCTGATGGCCTGTGGTTCCGAATCACGCTTCCCTTTACCAAGCTTTATGCCGGATAACTTCAGCCTGGCAACGCTTTATAAAGACGCCACCGGGGAGTGTATCTGGTCGCCGGAGAAACCCACTCGAACATCAGCTTGTGGGGCTCGATATGGGTGCTCGCTTTGCACAGCAGTAGGGGTTGACCATTCAATGGAAACGCTCCTTCGAACTGACCCGGAGAAATACGGTTATCAGGCTGGCCTGAGTCGTCTTCAGCGATTTCTTTCTAAGATCCAGTACGACTGGAGCCTGCGGGATTATATCGGTCGTAAAGTGTTCGAAGGCGGATATGTGCGTCTTCAACCCAATATCTTTTCTTCGTCCCTGACTGAACGTCTTTTTCATGCCTGTTGCAGCCTTGATTATGTTGAAGCAAGACGTGCGGCAGAGCATCGCAGAAAGCTACTTTCCGGCGAGGTTGACGATACGGCTTATAACCGTCGTATGGCTGAGCCACAATTTCGGCTTGTACAGGAAGCAAACGTGATCCACGTTGATTTCCTCTGGTCGTTGCACTGTTTCAACCCTCGCCCGTTTCGGGCAATTGAGATCTATCGCAGGGTCTGGGAAGAGGCCGATCTGGACCTTCTTGAGGATGAGCCTGACATGCAGCCTGTGCCCCGTACACCAATGCCAGCTCCACTCTGGATGAAACTGCCCGGAGGCCGGTTCGGTACAGCTTATGATGGACTGACTGATACGTTGCCGCTGATGACCTATTTTGACGGGCAGGCTGACCCCAGGGCTTCACGTAGCCTAAAGACCGGAGAGAGCAGTTCTGTCGTCGTGGCATTCGAGGAAGAGGATGAGCTGACTGTTGAAGAAGATACGGCGTCCTGGATTATCTGGCATGAATACGACGGGTTACGCCAGCGCATCGCTGACGGTGAGTTTACTCCAACGACTGCTGCTCAGTATCTTCTTCGTTATGGCGCGGTCCGAATTTCAAAAGGCAAGGGCGCTGTCTATCATCGTCTCGCACAACGGGGACAAACCTTTTCCCGCCTGGGGATAGGCGACAGAGTGTCGCTTCCAGAGCTGGTTGCCAGTCGGCGTTTTAAAATACTCAGTGATTCTGCATACCGTCAGGTTGTAGCCCGGAAATTGCGTGGACAGATAAAAAAGTTCAGATTCTGGGCATGCGTAGCTGCCTGTGTTCAGTTGCACGTACACAACAAGACGGCACTCGGAGAAAGAATTTTAACGTTACTCGAAGGTGAGAGGGAACAGCAACAAGGTGCGATCCAGGCGAAGCTGAAGGCGGGAATGATGGATGCAGTTCTAACTCTGTGTAACCAGCGACTCCGGGTGAAAGAAAATACTAACCAGCCAGAGGAGTTCCGCTATTACCGTGCCGTAAGAGCTCGTTTCATGCGCCATTTATCTGAATGCCTTAAGCCAGAAAATGGCGGCGTTATCCGTGACGTTATCTGGGAACTGAGGGTGCTGAGCAGTGCTCACGGTACGACCAAAACAGGTTTTTACTATGTCGATAGCAATCGCCCGACAGCGAAAGGACTGTTAAACCGCCTTCTGATGAGGATGGTCAAGCAGGTCGTATAAGCGTCTGAAACGCGAAACACACGAAAATGGAGGGGTTATACAAAAAAAACTTAGCTTTGATCGTGATGTAATGTGGACATCATGTCCAAGCGTTGCTGCATCCAGAAAAGTAACTTTAATCCTGTTGATACAGCCCTTGCATTACCTGTTTACGCATAGCGTGGAAACGTTCTAATTAAACCAGACGAATATAAATTTAAATTAATTCACTCACCCCCGGAATCGGGGAACTAAACAAAAGGATCATCAATGCAAAATCAAAATACACCCGCTCAGGAAAAACACACCGTATACCTTTTTAATGCCGAACATGCTGACAAGACAGCCGCCAAGCAAGCCGGGAAACTCTTCACGCTGGACATTGAACACCCAATGACCCTCAACGATCTCTCGCTGCTGTGTGAGTCGGTCGCGGACGCTGTGGGAGCACCTGGCGGAATTAAATATGAAATCACAACAGAGCCTAATGGGGTTCAGGAGGAATACTGAATCAGTGTGGTGTGAGTCCATTTTAATTTGACGTTTCATGAGTTCTATCGAGAGGCTGAAGTATGACTTTGAAAATGGAAAGTTCCCGGACTTCCAAGCCTGAGGGGCCATTTGTATTAATCACTTTTGAGGGGGACGAATTTCTTTTTGATGACAGACATAATGTCGTCAAGATAAATGGCAGGCCTAAAAAAATGGATGTAAAGCGAAATTATTTTGAGTCCGATCTGGGAGAAGGGAAAGCGAAATACTGGACTTTAAATATCGAAGAGGCTCATCGGTTCAATTCGATTGATGAAGCGACAGAACAACTTTGTAAACTGAGTCGCCCTCATCTGATCAAAATTCGCAAAGTTGAGGGGGTATCTGAATGACCAAAGAGATGTTTTTACGCATTTTAAATGAGGCACAGGCTCGTGTGGATAACGATTCGCTTCCGCTTGATGTTCGTATCCGGTCACGCACCACGGTAAATGATTGCGTCATCCGGGCAGATAAAGAGGGGTGGCCTATTGAGTATAAACAGAAGGTCTGGGTAGATGCAGTCAGTGGCTGTTATCTTTAGCGGTTACTTAAGCCAGTTCCTGTGCCCGTGAGCTTAGTAAAGGCGGAAAATGATATGGTCAAGGTGATAAATATCAACGGGAATTTAGTTGAATTACCTGAGCCCTCAGCAAAGTTATCCAAAGCTGAATCACCTGATGGTAGGTTCTCAAAACCTAAAAATAAGATCTCTAAAATACAGCGAGCTGAGCTGCGAATGAAATTTGGGGGGCGTTGTGCCTATTGTGGTTGCAAGCTTCCTGAAAAAGGGTGGCATGCCGATCATGTTGAGCCTGTTCGACGCGACTTTGAACTGGTGAGAGCCCCTGTCGGCAGCGGCGTAACTCATGTTGCCCGAAGTACGGGTAAGGTTATGCACCCTGAACTGCATGCTATAGAAAACTTATTTCCATCATGCGCCCCCTGCAACCTTTTTAAAGGAGCTTTTAGTGTTGAAGGAATGAGAAAAGAAATTACCAAACAGGTTGAACGGGCTCGCGCATATAGCGTGAATTTCCGTACCGCAGAACGTTTTGGGTTGCTTCATATTGTAGAAAAACCGGTCGTCTTCTGGTTTGAGCAGTATAACGAACAGAAACAAAACGAATAATTTCTGTGAAACATAAAAGAAGTTAATCAGCAGTGGTTTACTAATTAAAGAGTGATTTAAATATTTTGATGCTGCTGAGGAGCTGCCTGGTATATCCTTCAAAGGGCTTTGTTGAATAAATCAGATTTCGGGTAAGTCTCCCCCGTAGCGGGTTGTGTTTTCAGGCAATACGCACGCTTTCAGGCATACCTGCTTTCGTCATTTTGTTCAGCGCTCGTACCAGGGCCATAGCCTCCGCAACCTGACCATCGTAGTCACGCAGCGTCAGTGAACCCCCGAACAGCTGTTTTACCCGGTACATCGCCGTTTCCGCTATCGAGCGACGGTTGTAATCTGTTGTCCATTTCCACCGCGCATTACTCCCGGTCATTCGCTGATTAGCCACTGCACGGTTACGGTCTGCATATTCACCGGGCCAGTAACCCGCACCTTTTCGGGGAGGGATAAGCGCGCTGATTTTCTTACGCCGCAGTTCATCGTGACAGAGCCGGGTGTCGTAAGCGCCGTCTGCCGATGCTGCCCTGATTTTTCTGTGAGTCTGCCGGATAAGACCCGGGAAGGCTTCTGAGTCCGTCACATTGTTCAGCGACAGGTCAGCGCAGATGATTTCATGTGTTTTACTGTCAACGGCGAGATGCAGCTTACGCCAGATACGGCGGCGTTCCTGGCCATGCTTTTTGACTTTCCACTCGCCTTCACCGAAGACCTTCAGCCCGGTGGAATCAATTACCAGGTGTGCGATTTCACCCCGGGTGGGCGTTTTGAAACTGACGTTAACCGACTTTGCCCGCCTGCTGACACAGCTGTAATCCGGGCAGCGTAGCGGAACGTTCATCAGAGAAAAAATGGAATCAATAAAGCCCTGCGCAGCGCGCAGGGTCAGCCTGAATACGCGTTTAATGACCAGCACAGTCGTGATGGCAAGGTCAGAATAGCGCTGAGGTCTGCCTCGTGAAGAAGGTGTTGCTGACTCATACCAGGCCTGAATAGCTTCATCATCCAGCCAGAAAGTTATGGAGCCACGGTTGATGAGGGCTTTATTGTAGGTGGGCCAGTTGGTGATTTTGAACTTTTGCTT
This sequence comes from Citrobacter sp. B72, assembly GCF_016894305.1. NCBI lineage: Bacteria > Pseudomonadati > Pseudomonadota > Gammaproteobacteria > Enterobacterales > Enterobacteriaceae > Citrobacter > Citrobacter sp. B72. The sequence continues at coordinate 244,950 of NZ_CP069802.1, read as the reverse complement.
TGCCACGGAACGGTCTGCGTTGTCGGGAAGATGCGTGATCTGATCCTTCAACTCAGCAAAAGTTCGATTTATTCAACAAAGCCCCTTCAAAGGAGAAAATGATGTATCTGCATCTTGTGCCCCGTATTCTTCACCATATGAAAAACAAGTGTACTCTCGTGTCAGTTTCTGTACCTGAATTGTCACTTGAGCTTAAAGCTGATTCGCTGGTGGCAATGAAACCTTATCCCAACAAGTCCTACCACGTTGTCATGTTGAAGGGGCGACGTGCATTAAATGGCTTTCTGGTAAAAAGCCCACGGACTTTAACTGAGTTCACAATGATAACAATCTGGGAAATTGAAGGCTTTGGAAAAATTAGTCATACCGTAAAAACGCTCGTTCAGGACAAAGACTATGACTTGGTCTCCCATGATGTCCTTTTGGCACATGCATACCATCAGAGGGAGGAAGAATTGGGGTACCGTGTACATCCATCCTATGACAGTCTAGCTCCCGTCGATTTTGAACCAACAATGCAGTCAAGGTACATAAAGGAATCCGATCTTTCCCACGACGTATGGGAAACCTATTCATGGGGGGAATTGCTGCGTTCGCGTGAAGAGACATTTCTGGCGATGACCATGTCATCTGCTCGTTTAAGCCATCCAGCATTCATCAGAGGAAACCGACTTCCTCAAACTGACCTGGCCATCATTATCAGTTCGTAACGACCTTTTATTCTTTTTGATGCCAGGCGAGTCTCCTTTTGCCTGGCCACTTTGATTTATTGCCTGGGAGTAACCTATGGATGAGCAAGATATTCTCCGCGTTATAAACGGCCGTGAGATTGATGCTTCTGACCTCCTGGAAGAAGCTATGCCGAACGCAGCCCGACGCTTTTATCGTTTAACTAACAGCATGAACAAATTGCTTTAGGAGGTCAGGGAGCACTTTCCTGACGCGATGTATTACTCTGCCAGCGGAACGGTAAGCCTGCTGTTGGGGAGCAGCCACGACAACAATGACCATCCGGTTAGAGAAATGGTCGCTGTAAGGTCACCAGATCTAAACATTGAAGGCGGTGATTGGTAGGTCAAGCAGGGGATCTATGTGCACTTCATGTCCTAACTTCATCCAGTGCTGAATTCAGTGCACAGACAGTAGGGGACTTCTCCTTTAATCAGAATGGCAAAGGGTTACGTGAGGATCAGATTCTATTTTTTTGCCTCGAAAACGGATAAACCCAGGTTTTGGCGCTTTAACCGAAAAATCAGCAGAACGGTAAATGATAGGCTGTCATGGATAACCATTTTGAGGCAAAAATGAACGTTTCAACTGACAGCAGCAACATATCGATAGCAGAACTCAAAGAAGAATTTATACCCGGTCTTCTGCTTAATGCTGGGGCAATAAGCCATTACGGCGACTCGGGTTTATCTTCGAAGGCTATGGATAAGTATTCAAATCTTCTGGAGAAAGACGCAGTTACCGCTTTATCAGGAGCCTTGAACCGTATCGTAAGTGCCTTAGCGGAGGCAGATCCACGTTCTATCAGTAGCAATCCATCCTGGTTTTCCCGCTTTACGGGCAAACACCTTGAAAAGCGCGTTCGTTACCAACACGCACGTGAGAAGGTGGAAAATCTTATTAATGAGGGGAACGGATATCTGACACATGTGAATGAGACGCTACTGGCTTTAGAAGAGCTGCTTGAAACATATGTGTCAGAAATCAAACGCCTTAAAATTTTTATCCAGGCAGGCCATGAGTTCCTTAGGGATTCTACCGAAGAAAAAAATAGTGACGATCTAAGCCTTGTCTTCGATAAACCGAGGGAAAGATTTGCCAGACGTTTAGCTAACCTGGCAACACTGCTTGCGTCTCATGAAATGGCCGCCATGCAGATGGAAATCACTCGCGGGACTTGTATAGATATTGCTGACCGCTTTAACGAAACTATAAAAGTCCTGGTTCCAGTATGGCGGCAACACACACTTTCGCTGTTATCAGTAAATAACACTGACCCTACGATTGTTAGAAAAGCTAATCAGGCCCACGAGGCTCTTCTAAAAAGCCTGCGACAAAATTTAGAGGGATTCCAAAAATGATTAATAATTTGACCACCAAAACTGAGGTTGTTGCTTTTACTTTGACTTCCGCTGAACTGGAAAAGTTCGGGCTGAATGAGCAAGATGAACAAGAGATTAAAGCCGTCGCGGAATGCATTAATGCCGATGATCCAGGAACAGTTTATCGTTTTGGCCGGGCAATGGGGGAAAACACTGCTAATTATGCGGATAGCCTGCTTGAGCAAATTCGCAATAAAGATTTAGACGAAGCCGGGAGCAAATTAACTGAAATTATCAACCTTGCAAGAAATGTAAACATCTCGAACTTAACTGAAAGTCGTTCAAATCTGCCAGTTATTGGCCCTTTGTTGGATAAAATCCGCACCCGTGGGAAGAATTTCGCCGCACAGTTTGAATCAACTCGTGAACAAATCGATGCTCTGGTTTCAGAGGTTTCAGTTACACAGAATAGCCTCGGTTCTAATAATATTTCGCTCCAGCAAATGTTTGATGAAGTCGTTAAAGAACACCACTTAACAGGTGTACATATTGCTGCCGGTAAATTAAGGCTGGGAGAATTACAATTAAAAGCAGAAAATCTCAGAGCTAATGTTGGTAACAATCCTGCTAAGTTCCAGGAAGTATCTGATCTGGATACGCTAATTGCTAATTTAGAAAAACGTATTGGCGATTTAGTTGTTTCTCAGCAGTCTGCTATGCAAGTATTGCCAATGGTACGGATTATACAGGCAAATAACCAAAGTCTTATCGACAAGTTTCATAGCGTCAAAGAGGTTACTGTCCCTAATTTCAAGCGTCAGTTTCTGTTAGCCATTTCTCTAAATGGACAGCGTAACGCTGTAAATCTTGCCAATGATATCGATAATGCCAACAATGAGTTACTCCGTAGTAATGCAAAATTACTGCATCGCAATGCAGTAGAAACTATGAAAGCAAACCAACGGCTGGTTATTGATATAAGCACCCTTAAAGAGGTGCAGGATACGCTTATCCAGACGGTTGGCGATGTTGTTAAAATCCAGAGAGAAGGGGCTATTAAGCTCAGGGAAACAGAAAAACAGGTTCTTGCCATGCGTGAGAATTTGCGCACCCGACTGACACAAAAAGGGGTAGATCATGGTGCGTAACCTTAAGAGTAGTGACGATTTTTCCCGTGAACTGTCATTTCTTTTTCACCGGTCTATAAAGATTAGAAATTCAGGTTTCGCGATATTTGGTGCGGGCCTGCTGATAATGATTTTTGGTCTTTGCTTGTGGTTGCTGTCATTACACCTCTCACCTTCAGTTCTGGACTTTGATATTGATGTGCCCTTGTCATTCTTCAATTCATCTGAAGGTGAAGATAAGTTAGTGGTTTCGGATTTTGGCGATGCATTTGGAGGCTTCCTAACTACATATTCTAAGTTGCTATTAGGGATTATGGGGCTATTAGTAGTTTCTTCAACTGCCTTTAAAATTTTAAAGGGGGAGGAAATAGGTGAGATATTCCCGATGCTTCTAATTGCTGGCGCTTTTCTTATCGGCTTGTCAGTTTTTACATCTGCTTTAGGTTCGGAAGAGACTGATGCCACTTCAGCTTCGACTGTAAAGGTTATCAAGAAATATGTAAAACATGAAAAATACGATAAACTTGTCGCATATTTAAATGATAGTAATTGGCCCTCAGGCGAAGAGGTATCTGTAAACTATTTAAAGGCGCAACTACATATAAAACTCGGCAAGCCAGATGTGAAGTTAACACAGAATGTTGTTAGGGCGTATATGTCTGGTGTATTACAGTCAAATATTCCCGTGAAAGTTCGTTATGCATTGGAAAAGACAGCTTTAGATAAATCCGTCTCACCACTTGCGATTCGTTATGAGCAAAAACGTATGTCTAAATCACATATCTTTTCAAAAGCGTCGGTTAATTGTCTTAAAGTAGGTAGTCCCGTCGCATTCGTTGGCGTTTTGTTCGCTCTTCTTGGTATAAAAATCAGGCGGCGAGTCAGATTCTTAGAATCAAATTGAATGAAAGCCCGGTACGCTGGGCTTTTTTATTCAGTAACTTTTATCAAATATGTAGTAATTTACCGGAATCTGCTTCTCCAGCTTGTTAGCTGAAAAGCTTACTCAAGTATAATAATCTACTTCTGATTATGTTTTTTATGGTTTTATTTTTACACAACTTATTAAGGATACATGATGTGTAACTTTACTCCTGTTCAAATTATTGCTGATTATATACTGAGGTTTCTTAAAAATAATACTGATGCCAAGCTTTATGAGGCAATGCAGCGTCTTGAAAAGAAAATTGGTCAGTTTGTCGCTGATGGGGTTGATGAACATCAATTACGCTCTTCATTAAGCAAAGTCTGTCGATCTCGTTCCAGGGCGGCTCTTAAAGAGGAGTGTGAACAACTCATTCCATAAAAAGAACATCATACGGGAAAGTTACTTTAACGGTGAATGGCTCGCTTCTGGCGGTTTAAGTTGACGGCCATTCCTACCATAGCCATCATAAAGTATGATTAGCATTCGAGTGTGGCACTACTAATTTTAATGGGCTACGCATTCAGTCTCCACCTCTCTAACTATAAAGGTTCTTTTCATGTCCAATAGCTTCGATAAGCCGCAAACGCTCCCGGTACATAATTCTGATGCCGAACCCTTTTTTCCGAAAAACCTTGGTCCATTTATCGAGCAGGTATCCGGAAGGGATCTGGCAATGCTCACAGAATCAGAGAAGGAAAAACTTGCGCACCTGATCAGAACTGGGCGTAAATATGGAGTTTCTGTCGCTATCGTTCCTGATACAGATTCTGCTGAGCTTCATGAATTACTGTCTAATGCCGATTCCATTGAAAGGCAGTTTTCCATCTATGAACGCATCCAGACGAAGATTGCGTTCACGCGGTGTCAGGAAGCATAAACAAAGTGAGAAATACAACTACGTGGTATGACGTAGAACATATTGAAATCACCACAGGCGAGCGAGGCGGCAGGATATGGGTGCTGAAGCTCTCCTGTGGCCATACAGTATTTCGCCGAATACCTCCTATACGTCTTCATAACCTCACAGCTTTTTCTCTGCGGGAGCCCCCAGAAAAATGTCGGTGCTCTCTTTGCAATTCAAGTCCATAATAAAGCCTTTTTAAAGGCCACAAACTGCATATCACTGGATAAATCATCCTCTACAGCGTTCATTCTTAAACGCAAAATTTATATTTCATTCATTCTATTTTAAAAGCGTTATAAAAGACGGAATCCTATTTAGTCTGTTTGATGCTTAAATCATCTTCAGTGCCTTTTATCTTTTACCCAGCGACTTTAACATTAACCTGAGCAGAAAACTTGTTTTCAAACTAAGTTCGAAAACTTTCTGCTCAGGTTATTAGCCGGGTAAGCCACTTTGTTATATTTGTTTCATGTTAACAGAGGAGGCGATATGCAAATTGAAAAGGTGATGTCATTACTTGAAGTGCTTTCAAGCTGGCTTGAAGATAACATCAATATGGATTCTGAAATTATCTTTGATAATGACGAAGATAATACCAACTCAGAAATTCTGTATCCTGCTGTAGAAAAGGCTAATGCCGTTTTGCGCAAAATGGCATCTTTATCTTCAGATTCTGTTCATGCAATTCGACAGCGCTTGCAGCTTGCCGTAGAAGGCAAAGCTGAATTGTCCCTCAAGGATGTGGGAGAGCTTCTGCTGGCAACAAAGTATCTGATGTTGTCCACTGAAGAGGGAGAGTAAGCCTGTGACCACTCTCGTATTTGAAATGGCAGATATCAATAAACTGATCGAAGAAATTCGCACCGCAAAAACGTTTTCGGTCACCCCAGATCAGATCTATGACCCGGCATGCTATCCGGGGGGAGCCCTCCTTAACGCTGAGGGACAGACTGAAGAAGAGGCGCGTAAAGCTGGTAGGGTTTTCTTTCCCTCATCCTCAAAAATTGCCAGCACACATCTGGTGCCAAAAGTGCTTCTCGCGCACAGTCATGGTGTATACCTGATCACTAATGCTGAGCTTGAGGGCTCTCCCGCATCCCGCGATACTGTGGCTTACGCCCAGGGGATGAATCCAAAACTGGATGAGGACTGGGATTACGCTTGTGATGCCGCTTTGGGTGGGTCTGATTGTAGCTATACCATTCCCGTTGAGTGGCTGGAGTTAGCGGTAGAGCAGGGTTTTCAGGAGTTTCGACTTCGAATGAGTGAAACCAATATCAAACTTGTCAGCAAATAGTATGTCCTTGCTGTATCCAGTCAAACATTGTCCGCCAGTCGAGCTGCTGGCGGATTGTTTTATATAAGGCCGGGAAGGTATGTCAGGTTTAAGCAGTTCCGCCCAGAAGCTTACAAGGGCGCAGATTTACGTGTTAAGACGGATGGCATCCGGCACGATCTATGATATCTCTGGCAATTTCAGACGGGCCAGAGAACGGCGTACGTTTATGGGGAATCCTGATGATGTGACGTGCAGGAGCTCTCCGGTCCTGTTCCGGCTGGGCCTCGTGGAGTTATGCCAGCCAGTAAGGCATCTGGAGCCAGGTTTATACTATCGGCTCAAGTTGAGCTCCTCAGGGCATGAAGCTCTTAAGGCGAACGCACACCTCTAACATTTGAGATAGTTCGTTCGCAGCCAGGAAAGTAACTTTCATCTCAAGTGTGACCCTTACTACCTCATTTATGAGTAAAACCCCCCTCTGATATGTCGAAAATGCTCATTTATACGAAAATAGTTTCTCTTCAGGTGTGATGTAATTACTGAGAATTCTCCCTGAATGGAAGGCAACCGATGAAAATGTTTTTTACCCCTTATGTTCGTATCGTTTTCTATTTTTGCGCATTGATTTTTATTGTTTACAGTTTCAGTGATTTTTTCCAGGGCGTCCCTGACAGCACCTTCTTCAGTGCGGTCATCACGCTACTTGTTATCGGAACCATTGTTGCCCGGCATCTGGATCGCAAAAAATCTCTCAAATATACTTCACAGATTTAAGTTTCCACTCAGGCCACTCTCGGGTGGCTTTTATAATTTAATAAGGACCGGTTCATGCATAACCACGAAATTCAGACCATTGCTATATTTAGTGCCCAGTATAAAAACATCGAAGATGCTGAAAATGCAGGTGCTTTATATTCAGTAGATATTGAATATCCGATGACACTAAATGATTTATCGCGGCTTTGCGACTCTATTGCCGAAGCAGTAGGTGTGCCTGGCGGCGTCAAATACCAGTTCGTGTCCCAGCCGGAAGCGCATGAAACCAGCTTCTGATAACCAGTAACCAAACTGCCTAAAAGCAGGTGCAAAGCCATGAAACAAACAAAGTCTTCTATGTCACGTATTGTGCAGCTGTACGACGGGAGCCGATACGGAAACTGCGAGCAGGCTGATAACGAAGGAGAGCTTTTTACGGTGGTGTTGAATAAGCCTTCGCAGATCGATGACATCCGTAAAATCGTAGACACAACCGCCGAAGTACTTGGCAAAGCTTTGCCAGTACTCCTCTTTTAAAGCTTACATCCGTGAAGGATAATTACGGTCTTACTACTTTCAGTTTTTCATTCCAGTGCCGTCCATTTTAATTTATCGATTTTAAGCGGTCGGCGCTATTTCATTGTTTCTTTTCCGACTGTAATTCCTTATATATAGGAATATTTCAAAGAATTTATCTCAGGTTATTTGTGGCGTGGTGCCAGTTGTTATAATGATTCCACATAATCTGGAGAGTCAATCATGATCACATCTCTAATGAATTTCCGCGATTTAACCGGAGAGGCAGTCATCCAGGCGCGGCAATGCGTTATTAATGCTGAGATCGAAGCGGCCCGGGAAAAGGTAATTCATGCTCGTTCGTTATTCAAAGCGGGTATACATAATGTTGTAAACGGTAGTTCTGGCATTAAGGCTGCGGCAGCACATTTTCTGGTGATAAAACGTTTACAGACTGACACTCGGTATCTGGACGCGGTTATCACTGATAACCTTTGCATGTTTTCTCCTGAGGGTTATCTGTATCTGTTTATGCAACAACGTTATTTCCTATAAAACAATGGGTTAGGTAAGTATCTTTCCATTAAAAACATTAAAAAGGTGACTTGATGAAACCATTTGGACTTGCCGGAAAACCCCGGCCCGAACCTTGCGGCTGCTGCTGGTATACCCGTGAGGACTGCCCTTACGTCAGCGCAAAACAGATCTATCGCCGCAGGCAGCGCAAGGCAGAACGCCAGCGTCAGCGCAGCACCATTGTGATGGCCGTTTCTGAATTTCGCTGACCTCTTCTGGAAATATCATTTTTTCTCCAGAAGAATTTTAAAATAAAGGGAAATCTTTTCACGGGTATCTGATGTTTATTGTTTATGGTAAATTGCGCCACATTAATTGTTTGTGGCGCAGTTCGTGATGGCTTAAGGATATAATATGAAAATCAGCCAGCTGGAATCCGGGATGCAGGTTTGGTCTGTAACCCGTACCAAAATGGGAAATACCACCATTTCAACGGTCATTGTCCACCCCGTTGTCATTATTGAAATTCATGATAACCATGTGATTGCTCGCTGGAACGGCAATGCACCACGTCGGTTTGGAGAAACGGCTATCAGGGGCTGGAAGAAGGAGAAGCCACTGCTTGTCCGTGAGCCTTTCGGAAATGTTCGTCTGGCCACCCGGGCTGAAAAAACCGCTATGCAGGAAAAAGAGTAATACCCCCTTTTAGCACCCACAATTTCACCGTCCATCTGCCTTTAACCTTGCCTGTTATTAACGGAATCCTTTCTGACTGGGCGGATCCCACGCATAACCTGAACTGTTGGCTAACCGTCTTACAGCCAAATTCCCTCCTTTATCTGGCAGGAGTGCGTCCGTGAGCTCTGTATGATCTACGTGTTTGTTAAGTAGAGCACATAACAGGAGTGGGGTATGACTGAATTAAATAAAAGCCCGTCCGGTTTTTCCGGAGCTGATGTCAGTAAAGAACAGGCTGCCATAAGGGCACTTGTAGAAAGAGTAGTGACCAACTATCGCAGCCGGACAGCACCTGATCGGGTTCAAAAGGCTTCGGTAGCGTTTAATGGGGGATTAATCCTGACCCTGATGCTGGCCTTGACGCTATTGGGCTACCTTGTGGCGGAATTGCTCAGGGGGTATGTTGCGGATAGTTCACCCTATGTGCCCGGTCTAAGTTATTCGCAATTTTCGATGCTTATGGTCGTTGAGCTGTGTCTATGCTTTCTTGCATGGTTTTTGGTTGTCACAGGGGACTATCCCCGGCCGTGGATATTTCAGGTAGTCCCGATGGAGCAGTACTGGTTCTTTGACGAAGTGGATGACGACGATCTTGCCCGGCTTTCCTGTAACCCTTACATCAAGCGCTGGCTACTTGATGAAATGTCCGGTATTCATCGACTGACCTACACGAGGCTGCATGATCGACTGGAGCGCATCTGTAATATTGCATCCCATCTCGAATACAGCCGTATTCAGGCACATAAGATTTCCCTAATCAACGGAAGCAGTGCCTCCTGATCCTACCATTGCATCCGGAAATTAAACGGGCAGGAACTGCACTGTATGTTCCGACCCAGCAGCTGCCCGTTACCCTTTTCTTTAGTATAAAATGACTTTCGCCGACAACCGGAAGTGAATCATGTCAAATAAATGAAAAATCAGTAATTTATGTAGGCGGGGTGTTTGGCTGATCAGGGCAGGGTGGTATAATAACGCTGGTGCTGGAGGCTTTTGCCCCAGCCAGCGGTAACACTGTTTGACTGTGGTAAAAGCAGAAAGCCCCGAGTAATTTTTCAATTAACCCGAGGCCCCTGTATGCTAGTCACATTCAGAGTAGCCTCTTGCCTGCTTAAATGCAAGGAGAAGAAGGCCATGAAAATGCCGAACCAACCCATTGTTTTGTGCATATTAATAGTTTGTTTAACGCTGTTGATATTCACCTGGCTCACACGAAACTCGCTTTGCGAGTTGCGGATGAAAGACGGAACAAGGGAGGTATCTGCTATCCTGGCCTACGAATCCGGTAAGTAGCTGACAAAGAGGGGGGCAACCCCCTCTTTTCGGGGTGTGGATTAGTATGCCATCGGCACCTTTTGAAAGGGTTTCTCCAGTCGGGGAAACCCTTTTTTCCTCCCGTCTTGTGGCATATAGCCTTTTGTATAAATCAAGAACCAGACCCAAAGAGTCCCACTTCACGCAAACCGTTCAAAAGCCTTAGCGTAATCCAGTCGGGAAAAATTTCACCGGTGCTCGTCCGGGCACGTACCGGAAACAATGGACTTCTCACTGGTCGGTAGCTCATAGAACGTAGCCATTGCGGTCAGTCCTTATTCTGTACCCAGTAGAGTTTTATGGCCGTCTGGCAAATCGTTCAAACATTGTCATTTCTGTTCTCGCTGCATCCGGTCAAATGATACGGTGAATTCAGCTCATGGGCATTCGCATCGCAGTCTACGAAGGCACCAGAAGTTTGAGGATGTTACGCAAAGAACAGTTATCAGGTTTGCTGGTGGGCGTAATGCCTACCTCTACTTTACTTCATAGGGATTCTTCTGCGGGGAAGCAAGAATTGACTCAACGTTGTCCGGTCGTACCAGATTTGTCGCGGAAAGCGCCTTTTTGTGAGGGGGGCCGCAGCGCTAAACCTTTTCCTGGAACGACATGAAGGACAGCAGAGCGTCCGCCCTGGAGGACAGCTCAATACAGTCTCCACGCTGCGGTTCTATCTCTTCGTCAATGGTTTCATTGTACCAAATACGCAGCCGCCATCCCTTCGCAGGGAAAGCGCTCTGCATCGCCAGGACCATCCCCTCCGGCGACAGCAGTTCTCGACAGAGGTAGCAGGCCCCGATCCGGGTTGAATCCCGCAGCCACATTACGGGATACTCTTTAACCAGTTGGTCATACACGCATTCTGCCATATGAAAGTAATTTTCGTCAGCCCTGCAAAAATCACACATTCGATTTCCTTAAATGGTGTTCATCGAGATAATTCAGAAAGTTGATTCGCCAAACTACGGGGCATTTCTTTAATGGCGGAGCTTTACATCACTATTTCTGTCATTTTCAAATCCGCCGGATACAGCAATAATTGCACCGAACAGCGGTTTGAACTGCAATGCATCCGTAGGGTATGCGACAATAATAAGGCTCTTCCCGTACTCTTAAAAATGGAAGAGTTTAAAACCCATACTGCTGGGATGAGCGAAGCACGGTACATTATGCCAGCGTATAAGGGCCGTCATAACTTGTTTTTTTCTAGAACACGGCGAAGTTTTCTTACCTGGGAAGCTGTGGAAAGCGTACCGGTTCGGGGATGGCATGCGCTTGCCTTTTCACCTGGTTTGAGTACATAGGCTAATGCCAGCTCGTTCAGAGCCGCCTCAGCTTTCAACAGGGCCTCAATGGCCGTGTTCAGGTATACAGTTCGGCTCTCATGGTTCATCAGGATTTTCCTCACAAGGGTAAAAATGACAGGCGATACCTGCCGTTTACCCTTTGTCTCCGTTAAGAATGGCATCACGGCAGGCTTCCCAGATTACCTGGGCATTAGCATCACACTCCACGAACCCGCCGCACTGATCGTATATCACCTGGTATACCTCAGGGGGAATCTTCCCAGGCGCAACCGGAGTTGAGCGTTTGCCTTTATGAATCTCATCTGCGGTATCACAGACAGCGTCGAGATGCCGCGACATCCACTCAGATAATTTCAGACCCTCTCGATTTGCCTGTTTTACATAGCGAACCTTTCTGGAAACCGTAGATCGCATCTGAATCTGTGTCACAGCTGGCACATCTTCTTTCATGGCATTCTGTAATGCAGCTTTGGGCTTTTTCATGTTCATGGTTGCTTTAAATTATTCTGGAGTTCGTCTGATATAAATGCTGACGTGATCTGTCAGCGTCGCTTAAATAGTTTATCGCCTTCCGCCAGTTCGCCGTTGAGCTGTTCAATCACGCTCCAGATGAGCCGATCATCCGGCGTTGAGCCTGCACACTCTTTCACGACCGCCACGGGTCTAAATTCTTCAGGGTCTGCCTGCCCGGAGGTGAAGAGCCTGCTCTCAATCCAGTGGGCCCCCTCTGTGCAGCAGTGGCAACTGGTTTCAGGTGGTTCATCCAGACCGTCCACTCCACAGGCTGAGCAGGTGAACAGTTTGCGAGACCCACCAGCCAGTGGCGTATCGCAAGCTGCTGGAAGTGCGCCAGCATTGCGCCAGTACAGCACATGATTTGAATCGTAGCAGTGTCCATGAAGCAGAAGCGAAACGCCGCAACTGCGAGTTTCAATGGCTTTGCCTGTGCCAAGGTATTGCCCGATCTCGTCCCATACGTCCACTAAGGTGTCAGGCAGCGGACGCGTAACAGGGAACTTAGCGCAGTCGTCCGGGGTGCCTTTAATGCAGCAGAGGGCCGAATACGCAAGCTCCTGCATTTCGTAGGAGTACTGACCACATACCACGCGTTCCAGTTTGTCGATTAGTTGTTCTTTATTCATCATACTCAGCCTTATTAAACAAATTCATTACGCCACTGGCACCATCTGGCCGGAGCAGACTGCGGCCCGGTAGTAGAGCCGCAGGGGGTGTCGCTGGACTAACAGGTGCTCAGTGAGTCCCGCACTTCCTCATGACTGGTCATTTTCAGAAGAAGCTTTCCAGGGCAGCGTGGTTCCGCCTGTGAACGGGTGACGTCTTCGTTGATTGCCTGGATATGAGCAGATTCAACGGTCCGACGCTGTACGACATGGTTGCTCAGGTTGAATTCGCACTGGAGCCTTCTGGCATCAGAATCCGCGTTCATTGCAATACGTTCATCAAAGCGGCGGTTCATTCGCAGAGCCTCTTCGTGAGCTGCATCAACAAGGGTGCGTCTGGTGACATAGTCGTTACCAGCAAAAAACGATAGCTGAGCGTGTTCCGAAGAGTAGTCGGAGCTTCCCTTACAACGGGCAATCGCGGCTTCAGAGTGCAGGATTAATGAACTCAACCGTGAACAGACGTCATTGATGGTGCCGGTTTTCAGACAGTCGTGGATAAGTGTCCAGGCGGAAATGCTCAGCGGGCGGCTGGTGATCACATAGGGATTGTAATGATCAACCGTTACGATAGTACGCAGTGAATGAAGCGATTCGGACTGCGTACGTAAGTCACGGCGAACAGTACATGCCACCGAGGCAACATCTTTACATTCTTTGTCGGACATCGAGTCCAGTACGCGGATCTCCACCTCTGCCGCCTTTGAGGCGATATGCGCACTAATCTCACCCTTAAGACGTTTGTAGTCAGCCTTGAAGCTTCCCACGCTGTCAATATCGATCCAGTAACCACAGCTGTAACCAGCATTACCAAACTCGTCATCTTTCTCATAGTTCGGACAGCCGTCATTGCTCCAGCCAGCTTTTTCCAGCAGCTCGTCAATAGCGACCAGCTCAGCCATTGGTGCATGTTCGATAATGAAATAATGGACACGGCCCCAGGCATATGCGCGTGAACGGCCATCAACAGAAGTATCAGAAGTCGTCTGACGGGAAAGTTTCATGAGGTACTCCAGTTCTGCCCGGTACCGCCGGGGCGGTGGTGCGAAAGCCGCACCATGAATGACACTATGATCCTCCTAACTTCTATTGTCAATACAATTGAAGTGGCGTTGTATTTATTCATTATTTGGACCCGGCTCGTACGGAACGACCGTCGGGACTTGCCAATTATTCTGCGGTGAGCAGGGGGAAGGGAACATCCCACCGCTTGTTTCAAGATGTACAGCCAAGGAGGGCGCAGAATGCCTGACAGAATCATCGTGCAGCGGTAGCGAAAGACCTGACAAACGGGAAAAGTATCCTTTTATTCCAAAGCCAACCTCAGCTTTTAATGTCGCCAGTACGTTTCTTAAACATGCCAAATCGGTCTCTTATACGGCCGGATGGGCCCGATGAAAACGATAAAATGAGAAACAGAACCCGACACATCGCTGCTCTCTGGGAAAGCCGGTCAGCAGATGGAGCGCCAGGAACTAAATCCGCTGGTTTTAATAATGATTGAGGAGAACAAGATGAAAGATAACAAGACACGTCCTGTAGACTCGTATGCTCATGCTGATTTCATGGAGTCCGTCTTCAGCAACCTCAGGGCTTTCTGTGATGCGGAATGCCAGCGGCTAACTGCCGGTTATCCCCCAACTGTCAAACCAGAACAGCAAAGCACTGACGGCCAGCTGTCGGCGGCATAAATCATTACCTGCCAGTTCGTTCAAATTTCCGCTTCCTTAAGCCCGGGCCAAAAGCCCGGCTCAATCCAAAAACTGAACGTACCGGTTTACCTCTATATCTCCTCAATCCCCTGCGACTTACAAGAGACCCGCACCGGTTTAGCCATTCCTGTCCTGCCACTCTCTCATCACTGGCCCAGACAACCGGAAAAGTAACTTTTCTCTCCGACTCACCTTCTGAACCAGCTATTTTGCTTAAACGTAAAAACGGCCCACTGTTGTGAAGATTTAAAACGGACGGATCGAGTAGTATTGTCTCAGGAATTTTTTTTAAGAAAAGTTACTTTTTCTTCTGTGCAACCTATTAGAAAAAATGTCGAACCTGGTATTGTTGTGTTGTAGCGCAGTTAAACAACCAACCAAAAGAGAGAACAAAAATGTCCGCAATCGAAACTGAAGTAAAAAACAACAGCAACGAAATCAGCCTTCGTGGTTACCTGGAACGCACTGGTAACGGTGCCCGTAAAGGTAACGGCCTTATCATTGACCCTTCGGTTGTTGTAGAGCAGGAAGGCTTTAACACCCGCACGGCCGGTATGGGCGAGCTCTACTATTCAATGCCTCACGTTGTGGAACACCTGAACAGCCTGGCCGATGCCTACATGGAAGACCCGTTCAGCGTGACGCCTATCGTTGTTCAGATGGTTAATGGCGTACCTGTACTGCGTCAGGGGGCTTGCCGTATCCGTTCCATCGCTATTGCAAACCGCCAGCTGGAAGCAGAAGGGCGTGAACGCATTACTCGTATTCGCTGCGAAGAGTTTCGCGGTAGCGCTTCAAAAGCAGAACTCTTCACCCTGACCGGCAACTCCAACCTGGCGCTGTCTGTCGTAGCTGAAGCGCTTTCAATTAAGCGTCTTGTTGAAGATAAAGAAGAGCCTAAGACCTTTGCGGAACTGGCAAAAAAACGTGGTAAATCAGAGCAGCATCTTCGCCAGATGGTTCGCGTACTGGACCTGCCTTCTGAACTACAGACCATGCTTGTGAGCGATCAGGTGAGCATGTACGTTGCGCTGGACGAGTATATGTACAGCGGTGAGGATGCGGTAGATAACATCAACAAGGCGATCTCCATCTATGGTAAAGCGACGAAAAACACGCTGAAATTCGTCAAAGCTGCCAAGGTAGAAGAGCGCATGGCAGATCCGCAGACTCCGGAAAACTCCGGTGATGAGCAACCGGCAGGTAATGCTACCGTTAACACCCCGGTACCGGATCAACTGAATGATGAAAGCAATACAGAGACGCTGGTTACGCCACCGGTACAGGAACCAGCTCCGGCTCCAAAGGACAGCGCTCCTAAACAGAACCCGGCAGGTAAAGCACCATCCATGTCCAGCGTTCTGAACAAAAAGACCGTGACCGTCATTGCCGACACCGCGATCCCGATTTTTGAACGTATTGCTGAAGAAGCCAAGCTTAAAGAAGGTGAATCTGTCAGCACTGATACTTACACGCTTGTTCTGACCAATGATGAAATGAACGATATCATCAATGCTCATGCTGACCTGAAAGAGTACCTGCGTAAGCATGCTGAGAAGATGAATAAGGGACAGGCATGATTTTCTGACCGACCCCTCCATCCGGACGGGTCGGTAACTTTTTCAGGACAAGGGGAAACAGGGCAATGAAGAAGGCTTTTATCAACGTAGACAAGACTAACCCACTGCCAGTCCTGACGGATTCGGTGACCCGGGTAAGTATTCAGTGCACGGCAAAAGATGAAAACGGGGCAGGGATCGAAGTGAACATCCTCGACCTGATTCAGGATCATGATACGGATGAAGTGAAAGTGCAGTTTGGGAGCTCGCCTGTTCAGGCTCTGGCGATGCTCCGCCGGGTTATGACAGCACTGGAAAAGCAGGCAAATGCAGAACTGCAACAGAATTCCTGCTCGCGTATGCAGTAAACGGTAAAAGCAGAATGTTCCCTACTGGATAAACCCGGTGGACCTCACGGAGAGCAAGTCACCGAATGGTTCACTGTTAAGTGATATACATCCGGATTTATAAGGTTTTGCAGCATCCGAATAGGCAATAAATAGAATTATTTTGATTTATCTCAGCAAGGAAATGGAAAGCTACCAGATTTTAGGATAGCGAAATGCCTGTATCGCTACTCTGCTGAATTAGAAATGATTTTAAACGCAATGCATAATGATAGAATAGCAATGCCTTTAATTATTTGTCACGTCTGAATTATATGTAGACTTACGGAGAGGATATGGTAATTACTTATTCATTATCGGAAACGTTTAATATGTTTTTACGCGAGATTATTGCATCTGGACTTGCAGTTTTTTGCGCATGGTGCGTTTTGTGTCTTTTCTCTGATCAGGAACGAGGTAAAGAGGTTCCTGTTTCTATGAAAAAAATAACTTCAAAGTCAGCTTTCTCCTACTTTATCAGTTCTCAAATTGCCGCTTTTATTATCTCCTTGTTGGGTTCAATCTTAAGCACGAAATGGGACAACATCGTCTGGAATGATGAAATAAGACAGTTTTATCTGCATGTAGGATTTGGGCTGGTAGCTTGTGTATTCTGTCTGCTTGTAATCTTGCATGAGAAATTTATCAAAAGAAATTTAAATGTTTATTCTGGTTATTGTGGTTCACTGGCAGTTAGTCTCACAGGAATCTTTGTACTTTGTGCGTTATATCTGACATTTTCATTACCATTTCATTATGAAGAACGTCTACTTAATGATGCATCCTTGGTGGCTTCGGATGGCGTTGAAAATTCAGTCGTTTTTGCAGACGGTCGTTACTGGGTTTTTGAACTGGGCTTACCATATTTCAAACAGTCATTGCTCAAAGAGGTAAGAAGGGGCAGGTACCAGCTAATCTGCACTACAGAAAAAAAACCAACATGCTGGTCTGGCAAAAAACTTCCCGAAAAACCAACCTCTTTGAAAGCTAGTTCATAAAGATTTAAACTGCTCGCTTAAATCCACACTGGTCCAATTTTGAAAATTTATTGTGTTTTTAAAAGAAATTACAGTGTGGGTTATTAGCCAGTAGGTCGGAGTTTTATATAATACCCAAAAACACAGGAGGTATTATGAAAACCAATCTGGCCTATGCATCTAATTGCTCCGATTCTGTCTACTCCTATATTTATCAGGCACTGCAACAACGCTCTGGTGCCGAGAATGAAAGCCTTTATCAGCAGGCCATTTCCAGCTGCTGCACAGATAAACAAAAAAAGAAACTGGCCGGGTATTATGCCGGTCCATGGCAGCTGCTATTCAACGCGTGGTGTAACAATCGCGTCCCTAACACAGCGGTGCTGGCCCTTTTACTCCAGCAGTGCTTATCTCATTTCCAGTGCGAAGAAGTGATCGCAGCCTGGCAGTAACCCTATCAAGCCCCTTCGTATAGCGGAGGGGCAGGAGATATCTCATGTACAGAAACGACAGAAACGTGGATTCCTTCAACCTGGTTAATGCTCTTCAGCCGGTCTTTCGTAACACCGGCTGTGGGATGTTTGAATATGATCGTAAAAAGCAGAATGAAACCGCTGATTCAATCTTACGAGCGTTGGCGTTAAATGCCGATTTCGCGAGGGCCTTAAAACAGTACGTCCGGATTAATTCTGTACGACGGGTTGTTCAGTTCGATGACGGCTCGGTTCGCTATGGTATTCATGCCGAATTTGAAGGGCATAATAAAATTAATTCCTTCCGTATTTTTAAAGATGAAGATACAGACGCATTTGACTCCTATTTTTATTCGGTTTGCGATAATAAAGCTGAGCTGGTGGATTTTAAAATGGACTCTCTCGATATTCAATTGCAGGCAGTTTTTGAAAAGGTGACAGGTATTTTTCTGTCACATTAAATATTCAAATTTTCAATCCTCGGGCTGATAGACAAAAAACGCACTTTAGAATATAGATGAGATGAATATGAAAAACGTAAATATTTTGGATACCGATATTGCGGCCATTAATGCTCTTTCTGGCGTAGAACTGACTGACTTTCTCACTGCCGGGTATCAGGTAAACTGGTTAGGAGAAAGGGAGGTTTCGCTGGTGGGCTTTCCGTGTTTAGCAAGCAACAAGCAGCCGGTAGAAGTTGGTCCCGGCATTTTCATTAATCGCGTGTACAGCAGAGACAGCCAGTCTCTGAGCGGGAAATTGCGCTATGACCTGTCTAATGGTCTGGCAACGAGTGCATTTTCATTTTTCTCCCAGTCAGGCTGGTATGGGGGATTCCGTGTCGTATCTTTCCGTGACAACGGGCCAGCTGCGTTAATCAACATTGGTATTGTCCATGAGAATGTTTTGAATGCATTTTGTGCTGACTTCCCCCGGGCCAATGTGAGCGTAACCCGTTTTCATTGTGGCATGACGCTTGAGCAGATCCGAATGTTCATTTCAGACACTGCTTACGATATGCCGCTTTATAACAACGAGTCTGACTTTCGCAGGCTCGCCAGTTAGCATGGAGGCTGACTTCAGTGCTTACGCCTAAAAGCCGGTGAGCGAGGTGGCGGAACCGGTTGGCTTCGCCCAGTCTTACTTACTTCTCTCAAGGTACTGCGCTGCAAGCGTACGTAAAAAAAGTAAGTAGCTAAATGGCGTGAGCGATTAGTTCTATACGGGAAGAAGTCATAGTATTCTGAAATGATAGTTATCTCATACGAACGATAGTAATGGAGTTTCTTAATGGGCGTTGATATCTGCTGGCGATTTCAAAGGGAAGAAAAGCCTGGTAAATGGATTAATTTATCAAGCAATTATAAAGGGGACCGATCATATCTCCACTTTGCCTGGCTCGGATTTGATGTAGATCGTGAAAGGGCGAGCACATCAGCAGTTTTTATCCACGCATTACGCGGATTACCTGATGATATACCGTCCGAAGATGATGATTTATTCGGTGAACATTCATACTCATGGCTGACTTCGGAAGAAATTTTGTCAGCCATACCACCCGATAACGCCGGAGAGGTGATCCAGGAATTTGTCGAAGAAGTAAAGCGTCTCCACGTGGAGAACGGCAGCGTCCGTTTCGTCTTTGGATTTGAAGGGTAACCCGTAAGAAAGTAGCTATCTTACCCGGCTAGGTCTCCAATCTCTCAGATGCTCAAAGAGGGCCGGGCATGGTGCCCACACATCCCCTACCATTCCGATTTGATATTCGTCTAATACACCCTTTAAAGAAAACAAGCAGACGGCAATGAGACGTCGGATTAGCGTCAGCAAATATGAGACGTCAGTAGTCGATGTTTGTCCTGCGGAACGTGAATCTGTTTACAAGGGGTAAAGCCGTACCATCCATGAGGGCTCAGAGAGCCGGGGTCTCCTCCAGATCACTGGAAGTTATTGACTCTGGCAGGCCTATCCCTATGACTTTTTCCCGGATGGCAAATTAAGAGCGAACAGGGCCAAATTAGTACTCTTTTCTAAACGGAAATACTGAATCACCCTGATATAACTGGTCTCTCACAAGACAGGAGATCATCAATGGAACGTGTAATATTTTCAGTAATCTTTTTTATGATGCTGGGCGTACCTTTTTACCTTCTTTATAAAATTGCCCGGGACATTTTTGGTACCGCCGGTGCTGGTGAGCCTGCACAATTGCCTCAGGGCAAGCAAAGACGCTCAGGAGGCGCTGGTTCGGGTTCGATCTGGCAAGGACACCATCTACAGGGGAGCAGCCATTTGAACCCCCTCGGAGGTGATTGTAATGGTGAAAATAGCATAGCTGGTGGTTGTGATGGTGGCGGTGGAGGAGGTGACGGAGGTGGTGGTGGTGACTGATAGCCTGCAACTTTAACTATCAGGATGAAACCTATGTCCAGCAACCGGAAAAAGAATTCATTTCAACCGAAAAGCCCTGCCTTAAAGTGAAGCGTATTAAACGTGAAGGATGCTGAATTAGAGGGTATCGGTTTTATACTGAAGCGTAACTGGAAGAAGGATCTGAAATTAACTATTACGGAAAAGTAACTTTCTGACTCACCACGTACGCCCCTCGGTTATGCCATACAGTTTGATACGAAAACAGATCAGTAAGTAGATTGCTATACGCCGGAGAGAAGTCTATTTTTCATGCACCGAACCTGTTTGGCCTGCAATGGAAGCAGGTATAATAATCACATACAAAGGAGGGCATTATGAATACATTTTTATACGTGCTTTTGGCCTGGATTGTTGTGCTTTTTATCGCCAACAAACTGCTCGCAAGACGTAAGCCCAATACGGTTAAAATCCTGGTACAGCGCAACGGGAAAGCCGCAGAGGTTGATGCTGTAGTGGTTCAGGGTTCAAAGAGAGCTAACAACAGTTCTGTTGCGGACAGCGACGCGGTAGATAGTTATTTTGAAATGAATCCTTACTCCCGCGAAAACCAGGCGAATGGTTGGGCTATGCTGGCCAGAGACGATGACCAGCTTAAATAATCAGTTGAGTGTGATGTGTAAAGCAGCTTAAAACTCTAAATGGACGAACAGGGGAGGTGACAAAGATGACAACCAATACAACAACGACCACCTACCGCTCAGAAGAAATCGTGCCGTTCAGACGGCCCAAAGGGGATCTGGATAGTCGGTATATGCCTCAGGTGTATGCAATGGTGCGGAACTGGGCAAGTAACCCTGCTCAATATGGTGAGGGTGTACTGGCCTCCTACCGCCAACCGGCAGTAAACCTTGCCTACCAGGTAAAAGGAACTCGTGTTGTTTTAATTCTGGTACCAGTAGAGTGCGAGCCACCTGGAGTGATAATGACGGAAACAGTCCTGTGGCCGTCACTATCACTTGTAGAAGTCTTGCAGACCTTGCAGGAGGCCTGGCAAAATATTCCGGCGTTAAACCCCTGACGACTTCTGTCAATATCACCGGCTAGTGATTTACCTCTCTGCTGGTGGTCAGCCCGCCTAAGTTCAAATTATCTCTTTCTAAATTAGCCCGGATAAAAATCGGTCCCTCTAAAATAGCCTGCCCTGAGTAGGCTACGTCATACAAAGCGTTGGCCAGTCACCAGCTGGCTGGTGGCCATAATGCTCCACAGGATAAACCGTATCAGAACTACGCAAAGAAAAAGCCCCAACAATTTACCGATGGGGCCTTTTGCAGACATTTTACAGCCTTACCAATGATAGAGCGCTAAGGCTTCTGCTTAGTGAACAGACTTGCCCACAGATAATGGATAAAGTTGAGCAGAATGTATGTTACTCGTTGCTCGAATTTCATCGGGGCTTTGTACTTTGTCGTTATGTTATGAATATGAGTAAGGTCCGTATAGAGCCCTGGCGACTTCCTTGTTGACTTCAACACCGAACAGATGTGCTGAACAGACTCCGGTGTGAACAACCGTAGCCCTCGTCGTTGTTTGACTTTATGGATAAAATCGTCCATCCCCATACATAACCATTCCGGCTTGATGCCATCAAACTTACAACGTCCGTTTATGATGACGACATTGATACATTCCAGTTCTCTAGCCTTAAGAGCAGACTGAATAGCCCTGATGTGCCCCTGGTTTTGCTTAAACGGGTTCTGCAACTTGAGGGTTCGGGACTGAGTCCATTTCCGCCAGTGGCTTTCCTCCAGAGTACCGTAGAGCTTGCCTACGTAGTTTTTCTGCTCTATGACGTATATACCATGTGGGGCTACGAGAATGTGATCAACCTGCGTAGTGCTATGAGCCGACAACTGAAAGGTGAGATCACTAAGTAGCCCCTGAGCTTCTTCAGGAAGCCCAGATTCAATTGCCTTTGCAGTCCGCCGTTCCGCTATGGCAGAGGTCATAAATCCCAACAGACACAGCAACACGACGAAAATAAGGATAATGAAAGCTACCCCCGTAATGCTCCACAGCAGATTGAAAGCATCCATGTTACCTCACAGAGGGGTAGCTGGTGGCATTAACAGATTCTACTAAGCGGGTAGTGGTACCGGTAAGGCTCTCAATATTTGAAGACAGGCTCATCAGCATGCCGAGTGCAGAACGGAGATTACGATGAGGCTCATTGTAGTTTTTGAACGTGTCAGTGGAGTACATTTTTGAAAGACGTGTACGGATCTCTACTGACGTAAGATCTCCATCCACCAGGCCGTACTTAACTGCCTGAGGTGTTGGCCATACACGGCCTGAATAGAGAGAAACAGCATCGGCATCATGACGCGAGAGAAGCTTTTTACCCCGTCCAAGTTCAACATCAGTTATAAATTTTTCATGCATCGTGTTCAGGATCTCCTTCTGCATGAACTCCCTCGTTGAATCGGACAATGGGTGGAAGGGGTCAAGAGCATCTTTGAACTCACCGGCCGTAAGGGGCTCATTCTTGACGCCTACTGTGCTCATGATCTCTGACAGATTCCAGTGGTCCATACGCACACCGATAGAACCGATCAGGGCATTACTGTCGGCATAAATTGCATCAGCGGGCGATACCGCGTAATAGCATGCGGATGCGCATATGCCTTTCACACTAACGATGATTGGTTTATATGAGTCTGCGATATCAGAGAAAAAACGACCGGTACCGCTGGAGAGTACTTCGAGGGAGTTTTGCTTCGACCGTGCTTCATCGCCACGTTCTGTGCTCCCGGTTTTGTTACTCTTGTCAGCGGCTACAGATGAAAGAGAGCCACCGGCATCTGATACGCGTTCAATCTGTGGCTGGTGGTTTTTAAGCGCGTTTATCTGGCGGTAAATAATGATGGCGTCAGAGGGACCACCACCACCTGACTCTGCCTCGATAATAACTGCTTTGGCATGGGGATTATTGTAAGCTTTGGCAAGAGCTGTTGCGATCACTGTTCCATCGCCCGTTTCCGAGCCGGTACCCATCTCGCCAGAAATCCGTATTACAGCTATATGGTCTTTCTTCCCTTCAGCGTCCTGCCATTGTTCGTAAAGATTGTAGAAAGAAAACCCTACAGCGGTCATGGCAATTAGCGACATAGCAACTTTTGCCGTGGTATGAATGCGAAACATCTTATAAAAACGGTCAGCGTTATCATTGAGCGATTCTTTGATATTTGTAGGGGACTTCCTTTTTTTACTGCTTAACATCTGACCACCTTTACATGAGTTTTTGAAAGTTAGACCACAAGCGATTCAATGCAATTCCCAGTATCAATAAAGCGACTGGTGGGAAAAGTTGAGCGATATTGTTAAATAGTGACATATTTGGCATGACCAGGTAGACCATCGTTAAAGCACTGATCACCCAAAATGCTCGAAACCAAATACGATAAAACTGAACTGTAACCTTACCAAATACGTACCTCTTCAATTTCCACTGGTACATTCCATCTGCTAGCATGGCAAATAGATAGGGCAGAAAAACGATTAGCCACCCCAGGATTAAGTTCCACCGGAAAATGGACTGATAAAGTAAGAGGGGTATGTTTTTGGCCATAGTGTAATTAATAGAGGTAAATTTTTCAGCAACAATGTTAATACCTCTGGCTGGTTTTTTGGTGTCAGGGATCAGAATAGTATTCAGATAGTCAATTAACTTATAGTCATGTACCAACCAATTTAAAGTCGCTTCACTATTTGCAATGACAGACTTCCAACGGTCATTTGATATGATGGACCGGCTTGCATTAACCTCCTGAGTAATCTGATATTTGAGCTCCTCAGTATTCTGGAAAGCCAAGCTGTAACCAAAATAAATGACCATGCCAAAAAAAAGCATTGTTCTGAGCACTGCTGCCCTGCTTGTATTATCCGCAGCCATTGCTTTCCCTCCATTCACGAAAAAGAGCTAGCCTCTGATCGTGATTGCAATAGTTGTTACGCCACATCGTCGGGATACCCAGGAGCCAGTGGTACTGTTTAGGTATGATTTGGTCGATGAGGCTTAACTCCGCCAGTTCTTTATGCTCTGCGCTTTTCCACTCGATCTGTCCCACATCAGGAACAAATACAGCGGTCCTTGCTTTTGCGGCCTGGCGGGAAAATTCTATAAAGTTGATGCCCCACGGCGTCCAGTATCTGTACTGCTCGTTTAGGCCGATGTTAAACACCGGCAGAGAAAGAGTTGAGTCGGCAAAAGCCGAAATCACATTTTTGCAGACTCTTGGACTATCTATTTTTTCCTGTTCGGTTTTGAGATGAGTCAGCAGTGCACGGTCAATAATGCTGTTAAAGGTGTTTGTATAAAGGCCATTAGGGTCAGGAAGCTGATCTATGGCAGTAATGATTTTAAATTTTAACCGAGAAAGAAAGGGAGAGTCCTCAATAGTAACTATATGACTATGTGTTGTTTCTGGATGAATCTGGGGTTTGATGCGCTGTACTTGTTTAAAAGAGACACTACCTGGCAAATTAATGAATGCGCCCACCGTGCGTGTTAAATCGACGAAATAAGGCAAAAGATAACAACCAAGCATACGGGCATTCTTTTTTACAAGATCACACCGTACGTCATTGTTATCGAAAGAAATACGGAAACTAACGAATTTACGTTCAGGACCTTCGCTGGTGGTCAGTGATTGAATCCATTCATGGCATGATCCTTGTGGTACCGACCAGTAGCTGGTTTCACGGTCCCCAAAGGGATCAGTCGTGATCAACTCTCCCTTTAAAAGGAAAAGCTCAGACAGGGTATTTGCCATGGAGAATAGGGAATCGATATCGTTGCTCTGACAAAATTTTCCCAAATGATGAAACGCGTTTTTTTCTATCATAGTTAGCCGATCTCGAACTTCCTGAGAATCTGCGTACTTTAAACCCAAAGACTGAAAGCGCCTTTTTACGAGCGAGCGACATTTGCTGACTTTTAGTGCAGAGCTTAAAATTTGCTGGCGCGTCAGGACAATTTTTTCATCCATCAATGCAACTTCCTTAGAAATTTATTAAGATTTTTGATATCGAGATTTTGACGCAAAGTAACTTTTCCGGCCTTCTTGAAAAGCATTTCCGACAGAGTTGTGTTTGGCTTCATTTGTTTCTCAGCAACAGCAATAGGGATTTGGCCTACAACCTTCCTGCCATCTTGAAGCCTGGCAACTATGTGAAACATAGGGACCTGACCCAAGAGATCCTTTGGAATACTCTCTTCTAAAGTTGTCTGCTTTCTTTCTGAGATTGAACCTGAGAAGTTATTATGCGGCAAAGATGTTTCTGAACCGGTCGTATAAGTGACCATATTTGTGCTTATCGCACTCTTACCAAAGTTCTCTACAACAAGCGTCTGAGTAGGAGTATCGTTGACTCGCAAGCTTATATAATTGTTGCAGAGCCCCGTAATTCGATTGGCAGTTTCAACACTTGCCGCAGCAATAAAGTCGGAGATGGTTTGGGTGCAAATAAACAGTGCAATTTTCGCTGCACGACCCTGCGCCAGAAGGTTAATCATAGGGTTGTTAATGGCTGAGTGTGCCTCATCAACAAAAATACTTATCCTGGAATTAGCTGACATATCACCATCTTGAGCGTTGTAGCGACTACCGGCACAGGAGGTCAGATCTGACATTATTAATTGAGAAATAGCAGCTGCTGTATCGGGGTTTGAAAGGCCATCAAGCGAAATGTATAGCACCCCGCCAGTGCTGAACATCCCTTCGCTTGTTACAATTTCTCTTGATGATACTGAGTTCGGGTTAGGAGATAAAAGCTCATTTAAAGGTTTTTCAATGAGCATATCGAAAACAGGCATAATACCTGCGGTCATTTTAGCCATATGCTCTGGGTCGGACATTGAGTAATCAATAAGCTGGGAAACAGTATCTAACCAGTCTATTTGTTCGGACCCCTCGTAATTCATGAAATGAGCCGTAAACCATTCAGCGAGACGCTTGAAACGTACCGGCAAGGTATCGTTAGCGACGTACTTAACTTTTTCGGTCCAGACATCGTAACCATAATATCTCGCGTAACATGACTCCATTACCTTGACTGTAAGATTCACAATAGACATGTGGCTTTTCATGTTCTTGTGAATCAGATAAATAGAAGGCTTTTTCTCTATGTAAGAAAGCCCGGAAATCACATTGGAAACGAGAGCCTTGGCATACTGAACGAATGGGTTAACCTCACCGGGAACTGTCACCAAGCTCAAAAGACGAGATGTTAGGTCAGAAACATTAGTATAGGTGTTGCAGACATCAATACAGACCGAAGATGCTGGCTGGCCAGGATGAAATTTATAGAAAGGAAGACCGAGGGTCTTAGCCTCTTCCATTAGAGATTCTCGCCACTCTGCATCGTTCTTTGGATCTATGACAACAACAACATGACCAAGATGAAGCATGCTAATGCTTAGTAAACGCTGTAGCACCGTTTTCCCGGTACCCACGTTTCCGGTTATCAGAGTATGACCAAACCAATTGTCTTCAGTTACAAATATGGGTTCCCTACGTTCCACAGCAAAAATTGCATTGCTGCCGCCCATCTTACGAGCCATTGCGTCAAAATGTCTCTTAATTGGGTTGAAGACGAATGGCAACTCGATCTCACGTTTATCACTGGAGAGGTTAGCTATTTGATATGCCCGATCCGCATGTTCCGGACCCCACTCAAACCCATCACAAAAATAGGACTTTCGCTCGGGTATATCCTTATTTTTATTTTGATAATCCTGAACCAGTTGACGATACTTTCGCTCATTGGAGAAAAAGTTACTTTTGTTAATTACACGCAGTGAATCAAGACTAACGAACATGAAATGTCGCTTGAATACACGCCAATGAGCCATCAAAAATGGCGCTGCTGTTTTGCAACGATAAAGGCACAGCAAAAAAAGCAATATTGAGGTGAACAGAACTATTGGGGCGATGTCCAGTCCGTCTGAAGAAAGTCCCATATAAAGCATAGAAACCGAACAAATCAAAAGTATTGAGGCACTACGATACTCAAGAATAGGCCGATAAAAATTCTCTTGTGCATGGAGGTTAGTCCTCTTCGAATCTGACATTATAGGTTCCCAGCCTCTTTCAGGTTATTGATAATTCGTTCAATGTCCACTTTCGCCCGGTCTGATGCGGCCAGCAAAGTAGGCATGTTAAATGCATGGCATTTTGTATTGATCACAGCACCAGAATTAACGAGGTACTGAGGAAGCTTATTGAAAAGATCTTGAGCCTCTAACTGCGACCCAAATTTTTCCACGCAAGATTGGGTCAGATAGAGAGTATTAGGAGTACTTACCATAAATCTGTTTTTGCGCTTTCTTTTAAACGCCACCTCCATTTTGGACAGAATTTGATGCAGTACTAACGCAATTTCTACAAATTCAAGCTCTGTAACGTCACCTTCGCTTATAAGCGAGAATTCACCATTTTGGTCTGATTCAGTAGATGCAAAGACTTTACTGTTCAGATTGTGACCAGAAACAGGTGATGCTGGTTTTTGTACTTCTGCTTTGTCCGATGATTTATTCCGGTTGCGCTTGGGATTTTGTTTTTCTACCGGTGCTGTTGGGGCGAACAGTCTGGCCAGTGCTGGCGAAAGATGATGCCCCTTAGCGTCTGTGGGCGCATGCTCTCCATTTGATTCTTCAAGTACAGGAGGTAAGGCGGGCTCTTCACTTGCCATCACACTGGTTGCGGCTGCTTCGGTCTGGGAATACACAACTTCAGCTGGTGGTGGGCAGTTACCCTCAGTATCTGGTTCTGAGTTTTCTTGTCCTACAGAAACATCCATAGAGCGTTCATTCGTACCCTGGGGATCAGCGTTCTGTTCTCGGTTAAGTTCTGGTAATTCTGACGGCTCGGAGAGAAGCTTTTCATTATGGACCGAAGAGCTTGTTGCACAACTACCGACTTCTGGCCGAGAAACACTAAGCTGTGAGAAATCGGTATAATCAATGATCTCATGCTCTTCATCTTCTTTCTCAAAAAGATGTTGATAATGTTCATATTCCACAGCCTCAGTTTTCAGCGGACCAGTCGCGGATGCACTATCGGTTCCATGATATTCCACGTCGCCAGAATGTTCTTCGACTGCATTTACACGTGGGGGAGGCAGCTCAAGCGTTTGCTTTGGACGTGGGGCAGAGTTTTCAACAGAAGACTCATCATTAATCACTAATGCCTGATACATAGAAGTATTGAAAAGTGACTTTAAAGTTGTTGGCCTTCTTGGCTCATGATAGGTGAGCTGGAACCCGGCGCAGTTATCGCCGAGCTGGACTAAACGCAGATCGTCAATGTCCCTTACTATCCACATTCCATCGAGAGAGCCTTCTCTGAATGTCAGTTGGAAATAGGGCTCTTCACTGAATGCTTTTTCATCTAATCCCGGCAGCAATGCCATAGTGGTATCTATGTTGAGGTAGGGGACAGCATCAACACACACTATATAGTCATTGGAAAGTGGAGCGCTTAAAAGGAGTTCATGAAGTTGGTTGACCAGGACATGGGATTCCGTGTCCTTTGCCGATTCATCTTCACTTTCTTCTATATCAGGAATGACAGGATCAGCTGCTTCCTCACCCTCAGATTTAACTATCTGCGTGTCATTATCAATTTCATTATCACTTTCGGCTTTCTTCTCAAAATCGTCGGATGAGCCTTCATTTTTCTTAGAATGTATATCAACATCAATAGAGGCAGAGGAGCGGCCTAAATCATTAACCTTAAGAACAGCCGTCTCAACAGTATCAGTAATTTTAGTTATAACGTCCCGACCGGGCACTGGTCTTCTGTATTCAGTAACTGTTTTTTGCTCGTCAATGTAAATAAAGTCTTTATTGGCATTAACGCTAAAAAGACCCGGCACTGAGTCAGGGATTTTATAGGAATCAAAGATTAAACCAATCCACCTTAGCTTAAGAAGGTTATAGAATTCTAGTTTCCCTATCCCATTTCTAAAGATGTTTGATATTTCGTTTTCCGAATAGATACCCGGAATGAAGTAGTGAACGACACGCTCATCATCATAGGGCTCGACGTAACCACGTTGAACTAGGGATTCTACCAATACGGTCTTACCAGCCTCTCCCTGAGGGAAGTTATATTTATGTAATTCGAAATCATTGAGAACAAAATCAAGGAATGCGTTCTCGTTAAGGTATACCTCACCATTTACGATAATGATGTGCATAGGCTTAGCATTGTAATTGTTGATATTGATACTGGTAAAGTTGTGCTTGATGGTACTAATGGCCCTTGCTGCTGCATCATTAGAACGCAGACCCATGATAGGGTCACGTAAAACATTAAGGTCTGTACCAGTAGAATAGAAATCAGCGGTCCTCACGCATTTAGACAAAAAGTCATTCCCATCAGTATAAACGTTTAGGGCGGTGATCATTTTTGAATAAACACGTTCTTTATTTACCCGATCCAAAAATGCAAGACATACCGGGTTTAGGATTCGCTCAAGGAAAACGCTGGACCAGATATTATGTTGATTATGAATACGCTTTCGCCAGTGGATTTCGTATTCAACCACGTCATTTTCACGTGCCCAGTCAAGAAGACTTTGTGAGCTTGGCGTCCAAATGATCGGACTAGCTAAATTCAGGCTTACAATGTCGAGATCGTAAACCTTTCCGGCATCATGGACTAAACCACAGATAAACGCAGCATAGAGATATACTTTTCTACGGACTACTTCTTCATCTTGATATCCGATTGGTCTCAGTTCTGAGTGATGCGCATTTTTTAAAGAGAGTATGGCCACTTCCAGGCTGTGAGAAAGTAACCCACCAATACCATTATGATGATGATTTTCGGAAGCTGGCAAAAGATGTATCCAGCGAACATATTCAACCAAGGGCTTTAAAACTAAATTAGTAAATGTATATGCATCGTCCCTGATGTCGCTATCGCTGATAGCTAACATCATTGAAATTGAGTGCAGCTTTTCCCGATACAGAGACAGGATTGACTGTTCATTAAATGTCTGTATGCCCGTCGGACGAGTTGGATACTCGATGAATTTCAGGACTTCTGGATTTGGATGATCAGGAACAGTGTACTTCTGATCTCCTAGAATCTGCGCAAAAGGAGAGAGGCTTGATATATCCTCAATCATTACAGAGGTTGCATCATTCTCCTGAGATGAGAATATCCCCAAAATCCGTTTAATACATAAATACAGCGCCCTGAAATTCATCATCATACCTTATCGACGTTTGCCTGACAGTTCGGCTGCAATGTATGCCTGCACACTTTTATATTGCATTACTTTGGTGATGAACTCTGCTGGACTGTATGGCCCATCCTTACGGCGAGAAACATTCAGAGTCTTTTTCACATTCTCAACATATAAATTAATACTCTTTATAATGTTGTGAGACATAACCGGATAGTCGCTTACAGCCAGTAAACCCAATGAGTTGTACTCATACATTGTGTTCATGAGCTGGTTCATCTCGAAGATGTACTTGTAAAACCTTATGGTGTTGTGGTTATTGAAGTTGAGTTGTACTGGTTCAAAACTGAAAGGTACAAACTGAGTTGATGACATGAATGAGTCATTCTTGTCGAACTCAATTGACTTAATATAAGCAACAAGATTTTCTTTCATCTTATTGTTTTCTTCATGCAGCTCGTTGAACCAATCCTGAATAGCCTGAACAAGGTCAGGATGTTTAACTGCATCAACCGTTTTAAAGAGAGAGGAAATAGCGATACTCACATCATCAAAACCTCTGATGACTGCTCCATTTCTGGCAGTTAAAAACCGGTTAAAGTCTGGGGTGCCGGGGTTAATAATAACTTTGGCCATACCCTGGTGCTCTGGTCTACGTTGAGTAGAAGTTTGAGCGTTTACGCCTTGCTTTTTATTTGAACCTTTTACCATTACATCTTTTGGTTCAATGTTAATACGCTCATTGTCCGTGATAATTGCGTCGTTCATTGTGCCACCTTAGTTTTTGAGTATTGACGGATTTTTCGTCCAAGTTCGATATATGCTGAATGATAGAGCTCAAGCATTTCTCTGTAAGGCTCCAGCAATGCTTCCGTTTCAGAAATCATTTCGTATTCCCAGCTGGCATGGTTTACAAAACAGTTCTTAGAATATTTTCCACTTTTCATTGGTTGCACCCGTTTTGACATGTGGCTAGGCGCTCTTGTTTTATAAGGGCTGAACTGATGCCAAGTGATCGTTACTTTTCTGGCATTACCAATTAGCTCAACTTTTGGTGCGTAAGAACCCAGGTACTCCCTCTTTGGAACTTTGCTATGTCGGGTAAGGTTAATCTCTTGGTGGTTTCGTTCCTTCCACTTGATCCAGTATTTTGTAATGAGATCTTCAGCCTCAACACGCAAACCTTCAATCTGAGCACGTAAATTTTTACGTGTTAGCTCTATAGAACTTATAAGATTTGAATTACTCATGACGCCTCCTGATGTGAAATTACTATACCGGAGGAAATTTCCGTTTTTTTTCACGAACAGAAGATTTTTGAATGCTCTTTGATGAGGGAATTGAACAGATGTAATGCACTCGCTGTTTCCCCCATTCGGGAGGGGCCTTCAGAAACAGTAACAGCGAGTTTAGCCTCACTTCCATCGCTACCCCCTAAAGTTACTTTTGACAGAATGACCATTGTGGATTATTGCTTTTGATAATGTGCATTGCTCTATTAAAGTTATACATATATCTAGTGCCACTTTTCCAAAAAAAATGACCCTATGGAACTTTGTCCATAGTGACACTTTTATAAAAAGTGACCCTATGACGACATTACATAGGGTCACTTTTCAAACATAAGTGACCCTATGTGAGGCATTCATAGGGTCACTTTTCTTTGTTTAGTGATCCTATGTAAGCATGAGGTTGATGAAAAGTAAAAATGTCAGTTTATGACGGTCAGTGAAAGACGTCGTTATTCTAATCCAACGTTGGGAGGGGCTGGATTTAGGTTTTTTTTTAATCGCTTCACATTTCGTTAGCATGCGCAGGAATTTTTGATAAAATTCTGGTTAGTTTGGTTAAAAAGTGTTACAAGTAAGCGGTGTGGTTGAAGGGATAGATTTAAGGCTTATTCAAGCCTTAAGAAAATACTAAAAGTTACTTTTCACCCTACCGAACACCTAACAAAAAATCCATGTTGAAGATTTGAACAATTGTAATGGCGCAAGGACAATCAGCACATGTCAGAATCTGATAATTTAACTCGTAGCTTACTCGGTAAACTTTTCCGCACTGAGATTTCGCTTATTCGTAGTTACCGTGCATTTTTAATGTTATTGCCTGTGCATGGATCTTCTGCATATCAAACTGGGACTCCTCTTCTCCAGCGTCGCCTATTTGGGAAAGGATTTAGTACAGCCGCTGATTTAGCTTTTGAAGTGGAAACACGTCCAGGTAGTTTTTTGGTTCCGCGTACACTCGGAAAGGAAATTACATGGGAGAGGTTTTTTTCTGCGGTCTTGGACGGTGATTCCAATGTAATTCGTGAATATGATACAAATGATATTGACTATGGTATTTACGATGCCGGTGAAAAAGTGACTTTTCTGAATGGTACAGTGGATATCTATAATCCCAAGAAGATTCATGAGTTGCGTTCTAAATGTGTTGATATACAGAATGACTACTTTATGCAGGTGTTCTTTATCTCAATGCTCGCACCAGAGTTTGTAAGTATTTTCTTTGGTTTAAAACCAACTACAGCTGATGCTATTAAAGACATTGGTTATTCATCGTTAAAAACAATTAACGATGTCGTTCTTTTCCCACGTACAATTGCTTTCTCACAAGGGCATATTGAAGAGAGTGTTTCACTTAAAACGAAAGTTTTTGCCTGGGCTTATGAATTGTCTGCTGACATCCGGTTAGGAAAAGTTAGTGATGATTTGATGGAACTATTACGTTATGACACTATGTTCACCAGTCACCGTCAGGATGTGTTCAACACTTTAACAAATAAAGTTATGTTAAAGGATTATTGATATGGCAAAGGTCGATCAAACAAAAGCTAATGCTCTATTGCGAGCAGCAAGAACTATGTCGCTTGGGGCAAATAAAAATACAATACGAATTTTGTACGGTAATCATGTTGCTGAAAATATCGATTTTGAGCCTGGTGCAAAAACAAAACTCAAAAAAGGTATCCGGGGCTGGAGCAAACGCACAGATAACCGCCGAGCCTTTTCTGCTGTTATTGATGTCGCAGTTAACTATTTTGGTTTTGATCCAATAAATCCGGAAGCGAGTTTTCGGCAAATTGACTTCAACCGAATAATGAGTGTCCTTCATAATCTGGGATACTTTGTATGCGCACCGGAAGTTAATAAAATAATAGAAATCCTTACTTCTATGAAAGAAATTGAAGAACTAGGTGCCTGCGAAAAATGTAAACGCCCATACATTGTGCCAGTGACAAATGATGCTCATTGTCCACGTTGCAGATTATCTTCAACTGCTTCAGCCATAGAGAGGTATTCTCAAGAAGAATTAGATTAAATTTAAAAAAGATATCGCGAAACTTGCCTTGTCTGAATCTAAATATTGACTTAAGTCAAATTCTGTTGTTTGCTTTACAATCAAATATTAGTTACAACTTAAATATCAACTCTTGACAAGTAAAGATATAATTTGATTTTTCTTTATTCAGTTTTTCTTCGTTCCAAAAATGTGCACCTTTTTTTCTGTTGAAAACGTAAAACTACTTAGGTTCTCAAAACCTTCTATGCATGACGACTTCTTAATCGCTTTCAATTAATATATTTTATATTCTTGTCTAAGTTCGCTTCTTTGATCCTTAGCTATTCCTTTTTTGAAATATAGAAACAGCATTACTTGTGATGATTTTTTTCAGCTCTAAATACACCTGTTTTCAAAGCAATATTTGCTTTTAGATATTCGATAAAACCATGTTTTTGTTACACCGGATTTTTGACAACGTGCAAGATGGATGATCTTTCCATCACCGAGACTATCTTCTTAGTCAGCACTCCTTTTCCGTCCTTTTCAACATAAAAACGACCATGCTATACGAGCTCTAACCTTTTTTTTGTATGCCATCATAACCGCATCAGAAAAGGAGAACGGTCTATGACTCGTATTGCATTAGCGCCTTCAAAGATGGTTTTGCTTATGTCTTTGGTAATTACTGGTGCCCACGCCAGCCCTGAGCAACCCCTAATAAAAGATACGCCCTTTGTATCTGGCCAGGCTTATAAGAAGGGTTTCTTCTGGTATGACGATCCTGCTAAAAAAAGCGAAGCTGAACAAGAAGAGGTTTTGCCACCAACCGGTGCTGCTAGCTCGCCTTCAAAAGAGGAAATGGTAGATTTAAATTCAAAATGGCTAAAAGAGAATATGCCTCGACTGTTAACGCAGGCAATGGATAACCCTACCGCAGAAAATCTATCACGTTATTACACGGCGCAAAGGTTAATGCTGGATATCAGTACGCGTTTTTCTGACAAATCAAAAGATTATTTTCTTAAAAACCCGATGATGTCTGAAAAACGCAGGCAACCAGTGGAAAAGGTGGCACTGGATGCTCACCGCACTGTTGTTGAAAAAAATCAGCAAACGGTAATGAAAGATATCTTTACTAAGTCAGGTTTATTTTTCTTTTTCCAGAGTACTTGCCAGTTTTGCCACGAAGAAAGCCAAATACTTCAATTTATGCAGAACTATTATTCGGTAGATATTCTTCCAATCAGTATGGATGGAAGGCCATTGCATAATGGCCTTTTTCAGGATTTTAACATCCCCAACGCACAAATTATTGATCAATTTAAAATTCGAGAGGTACCTACAATTTTCCTGGTTTCAAAGGATGGGACATCAGCTCAGCGCATTAGTGAAGGCATGATCTCCGCTGATGAATTAAAGAACACTATTATACTTGCCGCGAAGGGCATGAATCTGATCGATGACGCTTCGTTCCAGTCAACTCTAGATATTAAAAGGCAATATACCATCGGCGATGATGGCGTTATTACCGTTAATAAATCCGAAATGGAATCAGACCCATTCCTACTTCAAAAAATAATGGACCAAAAACTCGAAGGCTATGACATGCCTACGGCCGATCCGGTCAATTATCTCAATGCTGGCGGCAGTTTTGGAGGCACTTATGCGCAGTAATGCCGTTTTCAACTTCAAAAAGTTACTTTTGTCTCTTTCTGTTTGTGCTGCAATTTTAGCCCCGACTGCAAATGCAGACAACGCAATGCGTAACATTTTCAATGGCATGATGACGTCTACCAGCCCGGCCACCTTTTCCACAGCAACCCGTACAGGCATAGTTGGCGGGTCAATGTCTTACCGAACAACAAACGTTAATACCAACCTTGTTTCCATGTCGTTTCCAAAAGCTTCTGTCGGTTGTAACGGTATTGACGTTTTTCTTGGGTCCTTCAGCATGATCAACGGGGACCAGCTTGTGCAGGTGGCCCGTGGTATTGCCCAGGGTGCGGCTATCTATGCTTTTAACGTTGCTGTTTCAGCTATTTGTGCTGACTGTGCTGCAACGATTAATGACATCCAAAACAAACTGCAAGCGCTAAATAAATTTGCGAAAGATTCATGCAATGCAACTTACTCTTTCCTTTCTGAAAACGTGGGTACGCCAAGCCAGTTCGCTAACTCAGTTAGCTCTGGACCAGCCTCAATTCTGGGATCGATTAATGGTCTTATTCCTGATTTTGGCTCATCGATGACAAAGTCACCTGAAGCTGTCACTTCTCAGGTTAAAGCAAAGGATCCCGAAGAGTTCGCTGAAAAATTCAGTGGTAACCTCTTCTATATGTCGTTCATGGATATTGATAAGGGAACGATGAACATCGGAGGGGTAACGGAGTTATCCGGTTATAAACTGGCAGAACAACTTATGTCTCTCGTAGGTACTGTCATTATCAACTGGGATAGCAAAGGCGAAAAAGCGGGAATGGAAGTCCGCCCGTCTACCATGACTGTCACGGATTACATCATGGGGCCACCAGCTGGCGGATCAATTAAAATGCTCAAGTGTTCTCCGGCACCAGATCCATCATCCCCACGAAAGGCTCAGTGCCTTGTCATGTCAGAAGTTAATGACGGTGGTTTTAAGGGATTGAAGGATACCATTTCTGATCTTCTTTTAAACGTACAGAAAAAAATCATCAACGACGTTCGTGTTTCAGATGATGAATTACGCATTATCTCCTATATCGGCATCCCGACCATTATCGACTCTTTGCAAACATTCGAAGCACCGGAAGGGTACGCATACATTCAGGACATCAGCACTATTGCTGCGACGAGCCTCGTAATCAACATGTTGCGCCAGGTTGAGGCCAAAATTTCAACCATGAGCATACCGAGTGAGTCGCTGTCGGGTAAAAGGGATGATCTCAACCGATTAACAGACAATCTCTCAAAACAGGTTAAAGCCGCCTATGAGCTATCGCACAGCCAGGTCGGTACCAGCTCGGACGTCATTTCAACCTGGGATAACCGTCGCCTGCAACGGAAGGCTTTCACTGAAAGTATTCGTGGCACACGTAACTGAGGTCTGACATGGATTACAACATATATACCCTGGGTGATATTGATTTTGTCTGGTCGGCTTTTACCGGTATTGCCCTGATCTTTTCTCAATATACTGGTGTAAAAGAGTTCCTGACCACGGCCGCCGTTGTAGCAGGTGTGAGCCTATTCTATAAAACGTGGCTATGGCTTCAGGCTCCGACCAAAAATGAATTACCGTTTTTCTCCTGGTTTTTGGGGTTGATCCTTTTCATGATGGCAATGGTTCGAGTGGATGTAACTATTGAATCTGTAAAGTCGGGAGAGGTCAGAAACGTCGACGGAATTCCAATTTTTATTGCTGCGATGGCAACCGTCACCACTAACTTAAGCCAGGGTTTGCTGAAGGATTATAAAACAGCGTTTGATCCGCTTTCTCCGGTGGACCTGTCTGCAACAACTCTGGACGATGACATCACCCTCGGTCCGATGATCCGATTCGTGAAGTTTTTGCAATGGGGCGGCGATAGCCAGGGCTACTGTTCCGCATTTCCTGAACCGGCCAGCGGGCTAGGGCCAATGAACGTATGTGCTACCGTTCAGTCTCTTGCATACAACTGCCTGAAGGCTACCCAAAACTCAAGCGCAAATATTGCCGGTAAAGAAACTATTTTTAACGATATTTTCTCAGCTAATCTGGCAGATAGCATGGACCGGATTAATCAGGCGATGAAAGGCGCACTGAAGAATGCCTCTGCCAGTATTGTTGGCGCTAACGGTTCAAAATCTGGTACGTGTGATGAGGTCTGGTCAACTGTGAAACAGGTTACCAGTACAGCTGAAGCTCGCCAGACTATTTCCCTTATAGGACAGACAAACGGCATCCTTACTCCAGACGAAGCAAATGGTGCACCTACCGGCGCAAGCTTTACTGATGTTATGGCGTCAGCAAATGGTATGTACGGTAAGGCTATTGGTTCGTATGACGCCACCCTGAACCTGTTCATTATGAATGAGCTCAGAAATGGCGCAAGCAAATATAAGACCCCACTCGGTCTGGCTTCCGATATGCAGTTGTTTGAGGCTTCTCTGAAGCGAACCAACACAATGGCTTCACAGGGCCAGTTGTGGTTACAACTGTCGGGAGCAGCAATCGCATTCCTTGAAATGTTTGCTTATATGGTTGCTCCATTTGCTTTGCTTATGCTGCTGGCGTTAGGTGGTAATGGTGTTGCCGCTGCGGCGAAATATTTGCAACTTATCCTCTTCGTGAATATGTGGCCGCTTACGGCAGTAATGGTCAACGCGTATGTGAAGAAAGTCGCGACGGCCGACTTGGATACCTGGAGCACCCTCAACAGCCAGAATAATGCCGTCACGTGGATGGGACTCCCAGGGCTTGCGGAAACATACAGTTCATACCTGTCTGTTGCTTCCGCCCTCTATGCTCTGATTCCGGTACTCACATTATTCCTGATGACACAGTCGATTCACCCGATGATGAATGCGGTTAAGGGAGTGACCCCCGATGCGCCGGTGGATACTGGTCATGTAACGCCCAAAGTATGGGATGGCCCTAACAGCGGTAAATCTTCATTTGGTGACGTGACACGAACCGCCTTAACCAGTACCGGTCAGGGATACAGCGATGGCGGCGCAGTTGATTCAAGTAATTTCCGTCTTGGAATGTGGAATGCTGGTTCAAGTATCGCTAACAGCCAGGGACAAGGATCAGCTGTAACCTCATCAGTTATGAGTGCGGCAAGTAATTCATTCCAGGCTGGTTACAGTCAGATGAGCGAAATTGGAAGGTCAGGACAGTCGAGCCAGCAGTTCTCAACCAACCTGCAAACAATGAAGCAGATCTCGGATAAGATTGGTGCCTCTGTAGCAGAAGGTATTGCAACGAAACATGGGGTGAGTGCGTCTCAGATGGCCAGCATTGCTTCAAATGTTATTCTCAACGCTGGGCTTAATGGAGGTGTTGGAACTGGCAATGGAGCCGGGCTGAAAGCGGCTGTAGCAGGGCAATTGAGTAGCGGTGCATCTAAGACCAATACAGGCAGTGACTCGCTTTCAAATGACCTTTCAAAAGCAATCACGAATCAGCTTAGCCAGGATTCTGCGTTAACTGACCAGTTCAGTAAAGCGGCGTCTCAGGTAAGCAGCGATCAGATATCCAATACTAATGCGTTTAAAGAAGCATCGTCGAAAATGAACCAGGCGACACAGACGATGGCGCAAAATATTTCTACATCGGTTTCGACTAACGCAAGCTCCAATAGTGGAATGAGCCTTGATTCTAAACAAAGCATTAACCTGGACAGGTTCTCCGATTCTATTCGCAACAAAAACTTCAGTGATGATGATGTAAGGAATTTTGCTCGTAAGAATGGGCTGGATGAGAATGCGTTTATGGAGAAATTCAACTCCTATAACGATACCTTCAAGGCCAGTAATCAGCTTGGATCGCAGCTTCAACGTACTGACGCGCTTGTGGCTGCAACCCGAGATTTCAGTGAGCAAAAAATTGCGATTGATACCGCCCGGGGAGAGACGGCCGAAAGTAATAAACAGGATCT
Organism: Citrobacter sp. B72; assembly: GCF_016894305.1. Lineage (NCBI taxonomy): Bacteria > Pseudomonadati > Pseudomonadota > Gammaproteobacteria > Enterobacterales > Enterobacteriaceae > Citrobacter > Citrobacter sp. B72. The sequence continues at coordinate 205,690 of NZ_CP069802.1, read as the reverse complement.
CCGTGAAACCTCCAGCCTGCTTAAAAGTCTGGTTTCCGACTTCGGTGGTAATGCACAGCAGCTGCTACCTATCACCAATCAGCTCGACAGAATTTCAGGTGACGGGTCAGGAATTAATACTATCACTCAGGCACAGGATAGAACTCCTGACAGCGTAAATACGTCTGGCGTGATGAGTGCGTCACGCGTAGGGGAACTGGGTGGAAGTGTAGATTCGCAGGCTAAACTCGGTCTTTCCTCCAACGCTCAGGACGCGACACAGCATGTCCCTGGAAAAAGTGAAGCTGGCTTTACTCCGTATAACCTTGATAACGCGGGCAAAGGCGATATTCAGGGAATACATAACAACAACGTGGGCCGCACTTATTCTGATGAAGAAAGGAATGTGCTTAATTCTCTCGAAAAGAATGGACCTGTACTGAATAATCAGGGTGTAGAGAAAGTCGTCAATTCGGGTCAGGATGTCAGAAATGCAGAAGGCACATTTAACGATCTGGAAAAGGTTGGAGGTCGGGTGGTTGGTGATGGAATGGATCAACGAGCCACTGCTTTGAACAGTATGTATCAGAGCGGGCAAGTTCGTGGCTTATCTAATAACACTGATAACTACTTTAGTCGTGTTGCCAACAACCCGAACTTAAGCCGGGACGATAAGCGAGCTGAATTGGCACAGCAAGCTGTCTTTACCTATGGTGCCAGCACCATGGCTACCGGTGCCGAAAGAGAGCAGCTCAAAGCGGATACCCAGAAGATCCTTAATGAACTGGGTAACTATAACGTTAACTGGAGTATGAATGACGTTAAGAGCATCCATAGCAGTTTCAACACTCATAACAGAGCTGATGGTTCACTTGAGTCAGTCGTACGGGCAAACCTGGGAGAAGGTGGGTCGGGCGGTGGTCTCGTTGGTAACCGCACTCAGACCGTCACAGATCGCTTGGTTGGGGAAAAGATAGAGGCCAACACTGAGCGGGGCGCGATTTCTGGTGCGCTACTCGGGGGCCAGCAATTTGTTTCGGATACGCTAACCAGCGTTGGGGCGAAACCGGTAAATGAGATGCTTACGGGAGCGGGCATCCTTCAAACCCAGACATCGATAGCAAATGATGCCTCTAACCCTGCAAATATGCCTGATTCTCTCCAGGGTAAAGTCCTTAATCACATGCAGATGTCTGATGGCGTCGCAGCTGTAAGTGACCGGTATCAGAGTATTAGCAGCGACGGCGTTTCGACTTATGCGAATGCAGCGCAGAACTCTGAAAGGGCTATCCGGCAGCAATTGACGGATGACCCACGCTTTGGGCCTCAGAAAGCAGATGAATTCATTCAGTACATGAAGTCAGAGCTGAGCAACACAAATGAGCCTTACCAGTCACGTGTCGATAAAGCGGATCAGTGGCTTAATGAAAATAAAAAATAAGGGAGGTTGAATATAACCTCCTGAAATGACTATCAATAGATTGTAAATTACTGCTAAACAATTAAGGCCGCAAAGTATGTGTTTGCGGCCTTTTTTTCAGAAGTACCGCTCTTGCGGAACATTCAACTGACGGTTTGAATCAGTGAAGACAAAAATCTATCAAACTCTGTATGAGATTCAATAACATAATCAGTAGATGCTTTGTCTCTTATCTGAAAGCAGTCGTCTGCAAAACTATAAGCGAAAAGTGACATGCCATCTTCTCCGATTAACACCTTATCAGTGAGATTTGGGTCAACGTAGATTTCATTGTCTCGTGCTTCAAAGTTGCGTATGTAAATATTTGACCACAATAGATTTTCGTTCTCTGCCTGAACAAGGTTATAAAACGTAAGTCCGTTGTACTCAAAACCATCCATAGCATTAAACACTTGGGCATAATCAAGCCTGGTTTTAATGAGTTTCTGTATATCTATATAGGCGCTCTTTTTGTGATCTGCCCACTCCACTGGAGGCGGATTGCAGATTAAGTCTTTCAAGACTTCCGGGGCTACCGGGCTGGCTAAAGGGTAGTGATCTGCAACCATCAACCTCTTTAAGCTGCTGAGTAGTTGAGTTAAATCTTTCATGAGCGCCTCTTACTTTCCTACCGGGTAGATAACACCGTTCGGCGATGGCCATAGAACTTTGGTGCTTGAATTATACGGTAGATCCTTCGTAATGATGGATTGTGCTTTCGACAGTGCTGAATGGTATGGTGAATTCTGAATAAGTACCAGGTTGTCTATAGCGTTTGTGCCACCATCATCAAGAGGGATCTTGTGGTGAACCTGCCACCCAGAGGGGACCTTGCCTGTTGCAAGTTTCATCAAATCGTTAGGTTCAAACGTAGCCAGGGCATCTGGGTGGTCTGAAAGTGATTTAAGGAAGTTAGGGCGTACAGTATTGTTGAATTGTCCACGGAGAGCTAAATATTCAGCTCTGTCTCGGCGCATGTAGTTCAATTCGCTAACATTCATATCATCGAGCAAAACGTGTGCTTTTTTGTACTTGCCGAGATAACTTGTCAATTCATCCGCAGACCTTGGATTTCGGATAACCAGAAGTGAAGCCGCTGCAACCAGCATACCTGAAGTTGTTTCGTTCAATACCTGGTCATAGCCTTCAACAGCTTCGCCGCCAAGTTGTTCAGCCGTATGTCGAAATCCCTCCACATTTCCATTATAAAGCCCGCCAGCTGCGAGAAGACGACCAGCCGCTTTGGAATTAATGGTTTTTGTTGATTGGGCGTGCTGTGCTGGTGTCGTTGATCGAACGTAATACCCCGGGCGTTTCAACTGACGAGAGATGATATCGCGCAGACGGGTAAAGAGGGACAGGGGCAGGTCATTGCGTAGGTTGCCATTTGATATAACCCCCGGCCCGGCATTGCCGGTTATGTCTTTTCTAAGCAGAACGATCTTACCGTATCTGATGTCGTCAAGCGTATCGCGGTAAGCGAGCCAGGGGCGTTGATGGTGGAACTGGTGATACCGGCTGACAAACTGTGTATATCCCTGCGGTAAATTCCATTCCTGAATAATCCGGTTTGGCAGGGCGGTATCTTCGAGGTCATGTACCGCCGTGGCCGGATGTATGATGTGGGGAATATCCTCAAGGTATATGTCATCCAGTGACTTAGCCTGACAGTGATGCAGCATAATGTCCCTTTCTTGTCGAATTCATATGAGACATTATTGCGTATGGTATAAAACAATCAATCCTAAAGTGGATGGGCGTACGAGATCAGCAGTGACAGGGTAAAAGGAAAGTTACTTTGTTCATCAGCGTCCCATGAGCTGATGGTACCTTGCGTTAAGAGCTGCAAGGTCAGATTCGGTGAGGCCCGTGTAATAATCGGTTTTGTGCAAATGCGGATAACCGGCCGGAAATAATGATTCGTCGTCATCAAGGCAGATAAATGCTTTAACTCGATGTGAAAAGACAAAGTCCTCACACTCGGCAGCCCGCACACCAGTCTGTCCGTGTTTTAAATATACCGAACCGGTTGCACCTATGATTTTGTCTCTATAAGGCACCCGGAACAGAGATTTCAGATAACTTGTATTAGCGCACTCACGCCATGAGCTGGAGATAACAATCACCATGGCAGGGCAGTTATCCAGCAATTTCTCTAACAGTGGCATTCGCTCAAAGGTTTCATTTTTACACCTGTGGCAAACCCCATCGAAATCTAAGAAAAGCACGACATGCGAATCAGGGAGAGGGGCCCATAAACCAGCTGTTGTTTCTTCATGAACACATACTTCTTCATGATGAGGGTTTTTCTGGATCAAGAAAGAAGAGAGAATCTTAAATAAATTTCTTGCAGAAGAAGACAATATATTACTCCTGAGTCAGTGTGAAATATTTGTGGTGGTTTACCCAAGCCACTCGATGATCTTCTGTAATATCGGGTTGTATTTATTTAACAACAGGAGTCGGGTTTTGCTCCGGGACATTTTTAGCTATATGGCCATTGTATCGAGGAGGTTGCTGGGTCCATTGATAAAGCTCACCCATCCCGTTACGCTGCTGGATCCGGCGATTGTACTTTACCATGAAGTTAAATATGTACTTTGCACGTACCTTTGGGGTTTTGCTGTTGTAATCTGCAATCCCTTCAAACACATTGCCCTTGCGATCAACAATTTTTCTATAGAGCCACCATGTTCCAACCCAGAAACTTGCGCAAGCATCGTAAGCCAGAACCCGCCACGTTACCGTCGGGAAATGCTTTTTTATTTCAGGTAGATTGGATGAGTTGATCTGCATTGGGCCAATATCATAAGTGCCGTTAGTATTCCTGCTGAAAGTACCAACCTTACCGCCTTCATTGTCAAACAACGTAAAAACCAGTTCAGCATCAATTCCGAAGTAGCGGGCGGCATCCGTAATGCACTGAGTGTAAATCTCATCAGGAACGGGAATAGGTTTCACATCATCTGCTGGTGGTGTAAACACAACGATTTCTCCACTGAATCTACGTTTTATCTATTCTCCCATATATCTATCGACTTTCTTTCGGCTTTACCCGTTGATTTAAGCGTTTAAGCAAAATTCTGGAATTTTGGGGCGTGATAATATTAGTGCTCGATTTAAGGAGCGGAAATGAAAAAAATTATTAAGGCATCGGTATTACTTCTTTCATTAAGTACCGCCTTCACGATGAATGCCGAGCCGGTTAATACAATGGTACTGCCAGATGCAGCCCGGGATAAGCTCAAAGCCATTGGGCTTTCAATCGAGCACGTCGAACCCTCGCCAGTAAAAGATATTTTTACGGTGATTTCCAGGGAGGGGGTAAGTTACGTGAGCAAAGACGGAGATTACATTTTTACCGGAAGCTTATTCCACGTGAAAGGTAAAGATGTGGTAAACACCACTGAGCAGGCCATTTTAATGGGCGTCCGGGAATTCGCATCCAAAACAAAATCCATCGACTACAAATCACCAAACGAAAAATACCGGCTTGCTATCTTTACCGATATAACCTGTGGATACTGCCAAAAACTGCATCATGATCTGAAGTCTTATCTTGATGCCGGTATTTCGATTAAGTTTCTTGCATTCCCACGTGCAGGACTGAACTCGGTAGTAGCCGGGAACATGGCCAAAATCTGGTGTTCAGCAAAGCCAAACGAAGCTCTGGATGCAGCGATGAATCCGGTTTCAACTATCCCGGAAGGACGTCCTGATGAGGCTTGCTTAAACATTATCAAATCGCATTTCCAGGTGGCCTCAACAATCCCGCTGCAAGGTACTCCTACCATGGTGACACTAAGCGGCAAACCGCAGTTATTTACGGGGTGGCTGAGCCCGGAAAACCTGGTGACCCAAATGGGCGCTGCGCAAAAGTAACTTTTCCGACTGTAAGAGGTGTGTATGAAATCTACTTTACTGAGTACGTTAATGCTGGTTGCTGTAGGTGTACAGCCCGTTTTCGCTGCACAATGTCAGTACGGAGCCTGTGGAACGGAAAACGATCCCGGAATCGGATTTCTGATGTCATCGGTACAAATGGATAAAGGTGAACATCTAAAGGAACTCTCTGGTGTTGCGACCACAGGTGACACCATCTCTAAAAAGATGGAAAGCTACCTGGGAAATAAAAAGCTCAAGGTAAACACCGACAGTACCCGCAAGGGGCCGGGTAATACCACCATCAGGCCTACAGATGAGCTCGCCCCAACGAGGCAACTAAAAGTTATCCGGCCCGAACTGGTAAAAAATCCCGATTCGCAGCTCGTGGTAGCTTTCAATGAGCGCCTGGCCTGATTTATTGACTGAGAGCGTCCAGAAGGAAAAAAGATGTCGATACTCAGTAGCTTCGTCATCAGAGCAACGGGGATACCTGACAAAAAGTATCTCCGGGATCCCGTAATAAAACGTTGTTATAAACGTCTGAGTCGTAGGGTGCCTGCTCTAATGACGGGGTGGCTTCTGTGCATTCTGGGTTCAGGGTATGTCAGTATGGCACTGGAACAGCCTGATAGCACTGTATTACTCAGTCTGCTGCTGTTGTATGTTATGTCAGGCATTTTACTGATGCAGTTCCAGTATATGTATTCAGAGCGAAGCATAGGCTACAAGTTCTACCTGGAAGTGCTTATGAATGCAGCTGCCAGTACTCAACATAAAGAACAGTTACAGTATCTGTTCATTAATAAGCCCAATTCCATCACGATGGGCGATCTTTACCGACTTTATGATTTTAATGGGGGAGGGCGATAGCCACGTTAATGTGCGTGTCCAAAAGTCACTTTTGAACATTCTCTTCCCGCCGTCTGCTTTCAGTTCCAGGGGATCACTGCAACATAATTTCCGGAACGCAGCGGCGCATCAAATTTATCAGTAAAGGCGTCGATCATTGCTGAATAAGCAATGCTGTCTGACGGCACAGGTGCATTGCTTTGCATACTCACTTTCAGAACCTGCTTTGCTCCTTTCGCTGACGGGTATACCTCGACATCCAGCTGTCGCATATAGTGCATCTGCGACATCGTCTCAGTGCCTATTACCCCATCGACTGGCTTGTAGTCATAGTCAGTATGCAATTCGCCATGCTTGTCAGTTCTCGTTGTCTTTTTATCTACAACGTAGCCTGTCACCCCAGTAAGAAGCTGCTCGCTATACTGCATGTTCTCCTGTGAGCTGCTGATTCGGAACCTGAGCACATAATCTGGCTGGTGAGTGGAAATAATGACTCCTTTTTTTGCTAATCCATCAGCAAAACGGCCTGAAAACATTCTGGACTGAATACTTTCGTCCGGAGGGACTATCTGAAACCTTTTATTTGTAACAGGACGAGGCATTAGATCGTACGCATCTACCTGGTTTGCGAAATGATATCCGCATCCACTCAAAAGCATTGCGGTTGTGAGTATAAAGCCCTGCCTAATCATCCTTTAATCTCCAAAAAGCATTGTTTCACGAATAATTCCGATTTACCGGGCCAGTATAATCCATCGCAGGTTAATAACTAACAGGCTGAAAAGCATAAAGGTAGCTATGTCTAAAGAATTTTATTTAAAACCGATGGCCACGATTTTAATTTCTGCGGTTATTGCTACCGCTGCCTCGGCGTTAATCACGGCAACTTATTTTAAACCGAAGGTGCTCAGTGAGGAAGAAATTGGCAAAATTGCCGCTACTTACCTGGTAAAAAATCCCCATTATTTAGTGGAAGCAGGTAAGGCGCTGGAAAATCAGAACGTGAGTGCCTCAGTGGAACGAATAATTCCATATGCGCCAGCTCTGCTGGATACCAAGGAGACGCCAAACATCGGCCCTGATGACGCCGACGTCGCGGTAATCGAGTTCTTCGACTATCAGTGTATTTACTGCATGCGGGTTACACCTGTTGTTGAATCGGTAATGAATCAGAGCAAAGATGTAAAATTCTTCTTTAAAGAATTCCCGATTTTTGCCGGTTCAAAACCTGTATCTGCCATGGGGGCCGCTACGGGTCTGCACGTCTATCAGAATTTCGGTGCTGAAGCCTATCGTAAGTACCACAACAACCTGATGGCTGTGGCTCATACCTTCATGACCTCTCAACGCAAATTCGAACTCACTGACTTTAATACTGTGGTGGAAAAGTCAGGGTTTAACAGCACGTTTTCTGACAGGGAAAAAAACCGGTATGAAAACGTGATCTCCGGCAATATGCAGCTGGGCGAAGCGCTCGGGATCACCGGCACACCCGGTTTCATCATTATGAATATGAAAAAGCCGAATGCGGCGACTACCACATTTATCCCCGGGGCTATGGACGCAGCAACTTTGCAGGGCGCAATCGAAAAAGCTCGCGGGGCCTAAAGTTACTTTCACATTTGATGAGTACGGCCATGCCGGTCATGGCCGCTACGCTTTTACAACGAGTAATTCATCCCAGCGGGTCGTATATCTCGGTGATAGCATGGCCTGCTTCATACGAAAATCCTGTTGAATGCCTTCCCCCAGTAAAAACAGAGCTCCGCGCTTTTCTTTATTGAACCGGTCCATAACTTTCATCAGTGCCTGACTGCCAGGCCTGGCCGGGCGAGTATCAAACAGGCTGAGTTGCTCTGTGCCGTCAGTCATAGCGGAGAGCATTACCCCTGCTTTCGCATACGCTATCCCGGGTCTGTAAATGCGGTTCAGGATGGTCATGGCTGCATCAACCAGATCGCGGGTGTCCTGTGTAGCGGTAAGCGGCTCGATACCACAATTGCTGTAGCGGTTTTCACCTTGCGCATAATTGCTACTCTGAATGAAGACTGTGATTTGACGGGTCCACGAGCCATCCTTGCGCAGCTGCTCTGCCGCCCGGGCGGTAAAAAATGAAACTGCCTCATGTAGCTTGCCTATCTCATTAAGGCGCTGACCAAAACTTCTGGAAACGATAATCTGTTGCCTGACAGGAGGAGACTCGTGCAGCCGGAAACATGGTTCGCCATGCAGTTCCCGCCAGGTACGCTCGATTTCAACGCCAAAGCTTTTACGTAAAAAGCGAACGTCGCTATTATAAAAATCACCGGCAGTGATGATCCCGAAAGCCGACAGGCGTTCACTAATCTTTCGACCAATACCCCATATTTCTCTGGTACTGATCAGGCTCAGGAGCTTCCTGATCCTGGCCTGATCAGTCAAAACTACAACCCCGCCTGTAGCTGCCCATCGTTTGCTCGCATAGGTGCATAATTTAGCGAGGGTTTTGGTGCTTGAACAACCCACACCACAGGTAAGGGACAGATTATGAAGAAGTGTACTTCTGATCAACCGGCCGTAATCTTCATAATCTATTATCTTGTTCATGTTTTTCAATAACATGAAATTTTCATCTATGCTATATCGACTCGATTGAGGCGCGAAGCTTTCCAGCGTTTCATGGAAGCGATTTGAGTAGTCTTCATACAAAGTAAAGTTAGAGCTCCGGACTTCGATCCGGTGTTGCTGAATCAAATCCCTGCACTTAAAAATTGGGGTCCCACGCTTAATACCAACGCTTTTAGCCAGTTTATTCATTGCAATGACGGACGAATCGTTATTGCTGGCTATGATGAGCGGCTTTTTTGACAGCTTGGGATCCATCGCACACTCAAATGCCGCATAGGCTCCGTTAATATCAACGTGCATGTACATGGCTGAACTGATTCAGTGCAAAGGTGACGACGCCCCATATCTCAAGGGATTCAGGATTTACACGTATCGGCTTATAGGCTGGATTAGAAGGCATCAAAAGCAGCTCAGGATACGTGTGTAAGATCTTTACCGTAAACTCTCCATCCACCAGCGCAACGACGATAGAGCCGTGTCGTGCTGTTAAAGACCGATCCACAACCAGTATTGCTCCATCATTGATACCGGCATTGATCATACTGAGGCCCGCCGCCCTGACAAAGAAGGTTGAGGGGCGGTTGCGGACTACATATTCATGCAAATTTAATTCATTATCTTCATGCCCGGCGCACGGACTCATCACTCCACAGCTTAGTAAATCACTGAAAAAAGGTGCCATTTCGTAAGGCTTGTTGCTAATGTGCTCAAGGATAACAGACATAGCTACACTCGAATTCTTGTACTGTATGTATAAACAGTATTGCGAGTTGAAGAGAAAAGATCAAATCTCTCCGGTAACGCTATCAAGCCTGACGAAAAATTAAGCTTTATCATAAACATCAAAAACCATCTTTTACCGATAATGGCGAGCTGGCCTACGAAGAAGGTATACAAGCTAGGATGAAAGGATTCTGATGCTCCTCCCACCAAATTTTTTATCTCCTGAAGACCAGGCTGAGTACGATGCTTATATGGCAAGGTTCAGCGAGGTAAATCACTATTATGAGCATTGCACTGTCCCCGTGATTGACTGGTTTTTTAAACAAGCAACCGAGGCGCTGCATCATGGTCTATGGTTACCGGCCTGTACGAGCTTTCTGAATGGGATCGAAACATCACTCAGGGTTACGCTGAAGTTGAAATCAACTGTTAACGTTCAGCAGTCAGTTCCTGTACTGGTGGACTTAGATGGTACGTCAGTAATGAGTAACGCTTTAATGCGAAAGGCTAAGCAGGAAGGGATGCCGATAGAATTACTGTCATTTCCAGCCGAGAAGAATATGTTGGCAAAGATAGACGCTGGTAAAAAACCTGAAGCAGATATCGTCAGGCTTAGAAATAGTCTATGCCATGGCAACATTCTGGAGTTCATTATGAGTGTTAAAGTCGGTTCTCCAGATCCCATACGAATTTTTACTCCTGGTAACTGCTGTGGTTTAGCGCTTTTACTTTCGGCCTTATCGAAGAAATGGACGGTAGGCTTGCATCAATACTGGATCGACAACAATCTGACGTCCTGCTGAAACCTCATAAATCATGCCTACTAAAGTCACGTGCAAAAAAACGTTGTAGCATGATATGTTTAAAGTCAAAACAGTGGGTTCTATGTTTTGACGGCAAACATGATATAACTAATACTTCATAAGTAGATATCAATAGTCATAATGGAGTGAACTATGAAATTAAAAAATATTCTGCTGTGTGCGATGATGTCAGTCGCTTTTGGCTCCTCTGCTAATACTACACATAAAGTTGAAAACGAACCTATCCCAAACATTATTCTTGATGGTAAGGTTGATGATATTTGTAAAGATGCAAGCATCCGAACTGAACTTAATCATGATAAAGCAAAGGAACTGGTAACCACCAACCTGAAGCAGGCATTACCATTAAATACGGTACCGGATAAGTTGGATGAAGTTGCAGAAGCCTTTGTAAACCGCGACAAAGGCGCTTCAGAAACAGCAGACCATTGCCTTGTTAATGTACGTAATAAATACTGGGAAATGTATCCCTCTGAAGATAAGTAGCATTTATTATTAAAGGCTTCACTTAAGAAGCCTTTTTTAACCCTTTGCGAAACCTGCTTTAAAAGCAATGCGCTATTCATATCTAAGAATCTATTTAATTAATGAATAATAGTGGACGGATTCATTTCTAGTGAATGCCGAAGTTGGTGTTTTTTGAGTTATTAGACGGTAAGTGCAATCTGGTATGATTCACCTAACATACGAATCTGGAAGGAAAGGTATATGGGTGACCTGGTCAGCAAAAATAACATTGACCGTTTAGAGCGATTTCATTCTTTGCTGGCGGGTCAGTACTGGACGTCCACTGACAGCATCCCTGAAGAGGGTATTGTGGCAGGGGATACGCTGCTCATTACGTCTTTGCGTTACGTTGAAGATAAGCTGCACACAGTGATTCTACGCGCCCATCCCCGCGTTTACGGTCAGACTGTAGCTATTGTCACTGAAGACAGCAGCGGCAACCGTAGGGAACGTGGCAAAGAAATGCGAGAGCATCGCTTCCTGGTTAAGGATTTTCTGTCCAGTTTTGTATTTGAACCCGACCATAAGGTAATCCGGGATGCTGAACTCAGACAAGCTCAGGAAGAAGTGAATAGCCTACAGGCATCGCTTACAGCCCTCGTGAGCGATGCTCAGGGGCTCCGTGACCTTGCGATTGAGCAATTAGGTACAGATGACCGTGAAAACCCTGTGACGGGCCTTAGCGTTGCGTTAGTGCCCCCACAAGAGCAGCAGGCGGTAACCTCACTGGCGATTGGATCAGTTCAAAATGCTCTGTCCTCTGGTATTTCAGATACCCGCATTGAACAAATCAGAGAAGCGGCCTTAAAAGAAGGGCAGATCAGCACAGCCATCAGCAAAATCATCACACAACGAACGCAGGCAATCGCTAATGCCAGCAAAAGAATGCTGCCCTATTTCGAGGAAGTTGCAGCGGCAAGTCTGGCCACTACAGAAGAAGCCATGGAATATGTGAAGAAAATCCACGATGGCGTTGGCAGTCTGGAACTGTATACCGGCAAAGACGTTGAGGTAGTGAATATCGTGAAGGGTGAATCCGCTCCATCACACCTCCCGCTCCAGGTCGTTCAGGCAAAGCTGATGGTGGATGAAGAGCTGGCCGTATGGTGCGATCTCGATAGCTGGTTCGACTTCTCTGATATGGAAAAATTTCATGAAACTTTACGAACCAGCCCCGGGCTGGTGGAGCAGATTTTTCCGTCCGAACGTTCCATCGTATGTATGGCCACAACACGACGTTATATCGATTACCGCGATCCCTGGGAAAATCATGTCCGCAATGACAGGAACCGGGTTGTATTCCTTCTGGTCCGGGACGGTCAAAATATTCATCAGGTTTACTCTTCGGTAGAAAGCCATCTTGGGGCTTCGCAGCTATTCCCTTCCGCCAGCGAACAGGAAGCACATTTCCAGGGGATTGATGGCAGCACCATAAAGTTTGAGGACGTCAGTTATACCGACCGACTGAAGCAGCATGATCTTATGGCACTTCACTACCGTCGTTTCCTGATCCTTATCTGCGGCCTCGATCACCGGCTCAAACTATTTGGTGATTTCTATGATACCAATACCCCTTACAGTTTTCTGAGCCTTGAGTTCCAGGAACGGTACTTCCAATTTCTGCACGACAAAGACGGTTCTGGCCTTTTGGGTATGGCTGAGACACGGCCGTCTCTGCAAAGTTATCTTGAACAGGCAAACTCATGCCTTCAGTCCGGATCCCGGGTAATGTGCAACTGGGATTCGTTGATGAACCCAGTGACAGCACCAGGAGCAGTTCAGGAAGACAACAGCTACTCTGGCTATAAATGGCTTGGGAGAACCCATAAAAACTATGAGCCGGTTATTGCATTCCGTCAGGGAGACGATATCTGTGTCAACGCAACAGTAAACAGATACTCAACGGATCGAGATTTCAATTGTAAGGTGAATTTGTCTTTATTTAAGGAGTCCAGCAGGAATGATGCTGAACTGGGTTTCCTGTGCATGGATACCATTAAAGCGGAGGAGCTCGAATGGTACATTCACAGACGTAAATTCAGGTCTAATCACCTGTTTTACATTCGCTTCTTCAAGATGGCTTTAAATTATATTCGTGCCGAGCGTGAGGCAGAAGAACCTTACCGGCAGATGCTGAGCCAGGCTCTGGCCGATGGAAATATTGGCCAGCCTAATCTGAGATCAGAGTTGATAGATCGATGCATTGTAGCCTGGCGAGCTGATAACAGGGGGGCGACGCTGGAAGCTGCCATGAGTACAGAGAAGGGCTCCAAAGAGCTCCTGAACCAGCTCTATATGCTCGCTGATGTGGGGCTCAAACATCTTCCCGGGGTTCGTAATTTTATTAGCAGCAAAGGCTATGAGCTGGTCAGGTTATCGGTAAATGCTTCAGGGAAACTTGTTGCATATGCCGCACCAGCAAATTTTGAATGCGACAACCGGATGGAAGGGCATGCCTGGGTTCATCGAATGGTACTTGCTACATCCCGAAATGTCTTAAACGTCACTCATCAACGTTTTGCGAAAATGAAACACTTCTTACCAGCTGAAAACACCCTGTTCGAAGATGAACAGCTGGTGGCCACATGGTCGGGCAAAAAGACTGCTTTCAAAAGCTTCGAAGAGAAGCAGCGTTATTTTGATACATGCTCCCGTGGCGCTCAGGCTCTTAAGCAGTTTTTAAAGCTGAACGATCCGGTGATTTACACCAATCTGCTTGGCCAGTGGATTGAGGCCTATGAAAGTATCAATGAAACCAGTGAGTACGTACAGCAAGTAAGCCTAATGGCTCCTGTTGCGGTCAAGAGCGAAAAAGGTAAAGCCAGCCTCATCTATATTGGCACTAAAGACCTGGCCGACTGGTTTTATCAGAAAGCGCCGACACCCGAGTTGCAGGCGCTGTTCCTTGAGGAATACCTGTCCAAATTTGAAAATAAAGAGGTCAATAAAGAAAAGCTACTTTCACGCAGAAATACCGCTCTGTCTCTCAGTTTTTACACCATGGACAACGGGGAAGTACCAGATGAAATCCTCGTCACCAAATCAGTTGATAATGCCAGACGGTGGTATTCAGGAATGTTCACAAGCATGCCAACGATGTTAAATGACCAGTGGTCCTGCCATGTTGCGCATTTTTCCCGTAACGGAAAACTCTATTTGACGCCTGATCTGGTCACTGATGAAGGGGAACCTGGTTTTGATGAAATACTCGGGTATCCGCGCCCGGAGGGGCTGGTACCGGTAACCGTGTGTGAGTTTGAAATTGACCACTTTAACCGACGTGGCATTGATGCGAATGGTGATAAGGTGAATATTACACAGTGGGTCGATATTTATCAGGGTGAGCGTGAGGTTACGGAACTGCTGGGGCCTATTTCTGAAGAAGGGGTGAACATCAAAACCTACAGGATGGACACTCTTGAGCAGGCGATGAAAAACATCTCCCGGGGCTCGACGCGCCTCAGACCGTCAACGGAGAATAGCGAGTGGCAACAGCCAGCAGAAGGTGTGAGCCGCTATGTACTTCGGTCATGGTAAAACGCGGGGGCAGGTGCCATCAAAACATCAAACAAAAAGCCATTACAGGCTCAAAGACCCCTTATCGCTCAAATTTGAAAGAGATAAGGCTTTATGATGGCAACGAGGATTATCACCCATCTCGCCGGAGTAACTGGCATAAAAATTGTTTAATCTTTATGCCAGCGCTTCGGCATTTGCTGGCAAGGAGACAGTGTTGAAAGACCATATCGTACCCCCACGAAAAACTAGCGCGAGTTTATCTTATCAACTCAAACGTATTGGGCGCATGCTCCTTCTTTTACTGAGCTTGGCTTTTATAGTTTACGGATTCGTACTGGCTTTCCATCCGCCGCTAACAACCTGGCTACTTCAACCCGGTGGACACTTTGCCCCAGATGACCGATTCATACTGGTTAGTGTTAAGGTTCAGTTTACAACCGGAATAATGGGGCTAATTGTTTGGCGCTTATGGTAAAAGTGGCAAGCAATGATGGGAGAAGGATAACGTTGCTCAGCTCAATCCGGTTTACTGATTGCTTAAATAGAAGGCAGTCATGCCTACATCAGAAAGGAGAAGCATAGATGGTAGAAGCACGTTATCAAGGCAAGCCTGTTAGCAGTCTTCCTGAAGAAGCTTTTGCTGAAGGGTTATCGCGATCCGGTTTAAGCCCCGTTCTGCTACTGGCATCCCCGACCACAGTACCCGTTACCACGGATGAGCGCTGGTGGCTCGCAAAGGAAAACGTGTCAGGACATTACGGCAGGATTTTTTATGCTGCGGTGCGGGAGTTGGTCATAAGGTCGGATATCATCTCAGTAGTGAGAAGTATTGCAGATGAGAATTTCACGTCCGAACATATGGGGTACTTCGAGCGACTTACCTCTGATGAAAAAGAAGTCGTGTTTAGTGATTACCTGCGCACTCTCGCTGAAGGCGGTCTTACCTGCACTGAGAAGAATCTCGTCAAACTGACGCAAGATTTATACCCGATTGATGCAACTCCTGACAACATTAGAAAGCTATCCACGGACAGGGATGCACTGAACGAACTACACATCGATGGTATGGTACTTTTTATTACCGGCCCTGCGCTTTGATTATGGAGATAATACATGCGGTGTTATCCCTGTTAAGGGTTAAGGTAACATTCTTCTAGAATTACAGAAAAATAGAGGTCTAACATGATAGTAAATAAAAACAGGTTTATGCATAAAAACGGGAAAAGGTTTAAGTCCATCGGAAGGTATTTAAGATTTTGGCAAGCAGTAGCGTCCTCTGGTTTACCCATGGACATGGTAATACGGGAAAAACCATATCAACTTATGGTCGCTTTGATTGCTTTATATACGGCCATCCCTGTTGTTACAATAGTAATTTTATCTGGTCAGCAATCGCATAAGTTGGAACTAATTGCTGTGCATTTCAGTACAATTATCACGATGGTGTTTGTTTTGCGTCGAAAGATGGGGAAACGTTGGCTGGATTTATTTGAAGAAAAATTAGCCATTTATAAACCTAATGATAAACTCGCGCTTAGCGAATTACACGAAAGCATACGTGAGAAAAATGGGCTAGACTTGCAGGATTTACAAGATTGGTACTGGAAAGAGAAGATGACATATGAGTATCACAAAGAACGTAAAACAACTATAAGCTATCAAAAATTCAAGTAGCGTTTTAAAATGACAGGGGAGGGCTATTGTGATTTATTAAGTCGGCAAGGTTATTAGGTAGGGGTGTTCAATATGATAAATTCTTCGAGTGAGGTTATTTCAAGAGTTGTTCTGGGCCTTTGAGATAGCTAATTATCATTACAGACTTTATCGAAAGGTATGAATTATGAACATTACCGACAAAGAACTTAGCTCAAATACAGTGAGACAGTATGGATGGAACTTAGGAGAGTTCAATCACTCAACGCCTTTTACATCTCATTTTATTTATATCACCGACTATCATAAAGATAATACATGGATGATTTCACTTTCGCAGGAGGATTTTAATACAACCAAAATTTTAACATCGTTAAGTCTAGGGAAGGTGCGAACAAGTTCCTGATATGAGATCATCATATTCATCCGGAGCGCATCCCAGAGGGACATCATGAGCCATTAACTCACCTTCGCCGATAGTGAATTCAGCACTAAGCGCCGTCAGACCCGAAAAGAGATTTTCCTCTCCCGCATGGAGCAGATTCTGCCATGGCAGAATATGACCGCTGTCATCGAGCCGTTTTATCCCAAGGCGGGCAATGGCCGACGGCCCTATCCGCTGGAGACCATGCTGCGTATTCACTGCATGCAGCATTGGTACAACCTGAGCGACGGTGCCATGGAAGATGCCCTGTACGAAATCGCCTCCATGCGCCTGTTTGCCCGATTATCCCTGGATAGCGCCCTGCCGGATCGCACCACCATCATGAATTTCCGCCACCTGCTCGAGCAGCATCAACTGGCCCGTCAATTGTTCAAGACCATCAATCGCTGGCTGGCCGAAGCAGGCGTCATGATGACCCAAGGCACTTTGGTGGATGCCACCATCATTGAGGCACCCAGCTCTACCAAGAACAAAGAGCAGCAACGCGATCCGGAGATGCATCAGACCAAGAAAGGCAATCAGTGGCACTTTGGCATGAAGGCCCACATTGGTGTCGATGCCAAGAGTGGCCTGACCCACAGCCTAGTCACCACCGCGGCCAACGAGCATGACCTCAATCAGCTGGGTAATCTGCTTCATGGAGAGGAGCAATTTGTCTCAGCCGATGCCGGCTACCAAGGAGCGCCACAGCGCGAGGAGCTGGCCGAGGTGGATGTGGACTGGCTGATCGCCGAGCGTCCCGGCAAGGTAAAAACCTTGAAGCAGCATCCGCGCAAGAACAAAACGGCCATCAACATCGAATACATGAAAGCCAGCATCCGTGCCAGGGTGGAGCACCCGTTTCGCATCATCAAGCGGCAGTTCGGCTTCGTGAAAGCCAGATACAAGGGGCTGCTGAAAAACGATAACCAACTGGCGATGTTATTCACCCTGGCCAACCTGTTTCGGGTGGACCAAATGATACGTCAGTGGGAGAGATCTCAGTAAAAACCGGAAATAACGCCAGAAATGGTGGAAAAAATAGCCTAAATAGGCTGATTCGATGTGTTTGCGGGAAAAAAATCGGCCCAGATCCGCGAAATTTTAATCAGCGAGTCAGCTTGGGAAGAAATGGGCTTTGTTGAATAAATCAGATTTCGGGTAAGTCTCCCCCGTAGCGGGTTGTGTTTTCAGGCAATACGCACGCTTTCAGGCATACCTGCTTTCGTCATTTTGTTCAGCGCTCGTACCAGGGCCATAGCCTCCGCAACCTGACCATCGTAGTCACGCAGCGTCAGTGAACCCCCGAACAGCTGTTTTACCCGGTACATCGCCGTTTCCGCTATCGAGCGACGGTTGTAATCTGTTGTCCATTTCCACCGCGCATTACTCCCGGTCATTCGCTGATTAGCCACTGCACGGTTACGGTCTGCATATTCACCGGGCCAGTAACCCGCACCTTTTCGGGGAGGGATAAGCGCGCTGATTTTCTTACGCCGCAGTTCATCGTGACAGAGCCGGGTGTCGTAAGCGCCGTCTGCCGATGCTGCCCTGATTTTTCTGTGAGTCTGCCGGATAAGACCCGGGAAGGCTTCTGAGTCCGTCACATTGTTCAGCGACAGGTCAGCGCAGATGATTTCATGTGTTTTACTGTCAACGGCGAGATGCAGCTTACGCCAGATACGGCGGCGTTCCTGGCCATGCTTTTTGACTTTCCACTCGCCTTCACCGAAGACCTTCAGCCCGGTGGAATCAATTACCAGGTGTGCGATTTCACCCCGGGTGGGCGTTTTGAAACTGACGTTAACCGACTTTGCCCGCCTGCTGACACAGCTGTAATCCGGGCAGCGTAGCGGAACGTTCATCAGAGAAAAAATGGAATCAATAAAGCCCTGCGCAGCGCGCAGGGTCAGCCTGAATACGCGTTTAATGACCAGCACAGTCGTGATGGCAAGGTCAGAATAGCGCTGAGGTCTGCCTCGTGAAGAAGGTGTTGCTGACTCATACCAGGCCTGAATAGCTTCATCATCCAGCCAGAAAGTTATGGAGCCACGGTTGATGAGGGCTTTATTGTAGGTGGGCCAGTTGGTGATTTTGAACTTTTGCTTTGCCACGGAACGGTCTGCGTTGTCGGGAAGATACGTGATCTGATCCTTCAACTCAGCAAAAGTTCGATTTATTCAACAAAGCCTCCATTTTGATAAAAAGCAGTCAAACCATCAGAACCAACTATTCCTTTATAATAGTAGGTTGAGTCGGGGGAAGCATACGTATTTGAAAGCGTATTATACATTCCCGATAGAACCCAAACAGACTCACCTGGAGCTAGAACATTATCACATACTGGAAGCTTCCAATTAGGTGGGGCTTTGACAATAGTATTTTTTTCTACTTTTAAAAGAGCGAGGTCCCGGTTCTTAGGATCATCAATATTGATAACTGTTGCTGGTTGGCTCCCATTCCTTGTTATTATACTTAGACTATAATCCTTGCTTGCATCAAGCCATAAATGTGAAGCTGTAAGAATATGTTGTTCATCGATCCAAGTACCTGAGCCGGAGATTGTCTTATTTCCAGACTTGATTTGAATTTTTACAGCTGAGTCCGAAAGCTCAAAATCATTGTGGTGCATACTTTGTTTATGAGGATTATCGGTGGAACAAGCAGAAATCAGTAAGGCTGAAAGAGCTAAAACCTTTCTATACATAGTCAGTTTCCTTCGAATAAGGCGAGTTTGGTTTCTAGAATATTTTATCCAGCGAGGAATTCTTCTAACGTGCTATCTTGGTACTGGGGATATATCTGCTTCATCATGCCAAAAGCAGCAACCGCTACGCTTTCTAAGTCGGAATAGAATTTAGGCTCCGTATTAAGATCATCACCATTCTTCAGAACGCCCTCGAAGCAGCTATAATCATTTCCGAACTCTTGAACAATAATCCAGCGCCCATCACGGAAACCTACGAGCATAACCGCTGAATTAGGATAGTCGCCAGCAGGCGTTAGCCAATCAAAGTGATAGTGCTTTATCGTATCATATTTCAGATGTACATTCATTATTCCTCCGTTGGCGATTACATTATTTGAGTTTTTTCATGGACTCTAAAGAAGCGAGGTAGGAATTATAGCGATCACCAAATTTTTCTTTCGCACGCTTAACGCGCATTTTCTCCGCGAGCTCAGTCTTGTTTTCTGCCTGGTAGGTCCTATTATTTTGCGTCTTTACTTCGGCCCCTGGGCCTGCTGCGTACGTTTTGTTTTTCTCGCTAATACACGCTCGGCATTTACTCTTGAGGCCAAACTTGCCCTTGAGCTCTTTTCCAAACTGTTCAAAGGGTTTAACTTGCTGACATGATTTGCATTTTTTAAAGCCCGGGGGGAGGTAGGTGTCAGCCATGAGCTGCTCCAGTAGGTATTGATTATAGGTGATTTTAACTTAAAGACGACGTCACTTTCAAATAAATCGACTACTTAACGCTGATCTTACATAATCATGATTATGCGCACTAACATGTGTAATGGCTCAATAGTAATGTCCGCCTGTGGCTCAATTCAGATGTCCGCGCTATGGTAAGCTTCACTGGTCCGTTTAAACTACCGGGAGGCATATCATGAGCGCAGAAAGCTCAGGAGTGTTTACTTTGAAAGAGATCAACCGGATCAAGATTATACAGGACGTCATTGAACGTCGCATCACAACGCGCCGTGCGGCCGAGCACCTCGGTATCAGCGACAGGCAATGCCGCAGACTTCTTGCCCGTTACCGTGAAGGCGGACCGCTTGGTATGGCCAGCAGACGATGTGGCATGCGTGGTAACCGCCAGTTGCCACCCGGGCTCGCAGATCAGGCTCTGGAACTGATCAAGACGCGTTATGCTGATTTCGGTCCGACTCTGGCGCGTGAAAAGCTCGAAGAACTCCACGGACTGTTTCTTGGCAAAGAAACTGTCCGGCGCATCATGGTGCGGGCTGGCTTATGGGTTCCCCGTAAACAACGTGCCGCAAGGATCCCTCAACCACGGTACCGGCGTCCGTGTACTGGTGAGCTGATACAAATAGATGGCTGTGATCACGACTGGTTTGAAGGCCGTGGCCCGGCCTGCACCGCGCTGGTCTATGTTGATGATGCAACCAGCAAACTGATGGAACTGTTGTTTGTTAAATCGGAGTCCACGTTTTCTTACTTCGAAGCCACGCGGCGCTATATCGATAAGCATGGTAAACCGCTGGCACTGTACAGCGATAAAGCCGGTGTTTTTCGTGTTAACAATAAACACGCCACAGGCGGAGACGGGCATACTCAGTTTGGGCGAGCCATGCATGAACTGAACATCCAGACTATCTGTGCAGAAACCAGTCCCGCCAAAGGGCGTGTAGAACGAGCTCACCTCACTTTACAGGATCGTCTGGTCAAAGAGCTGCGGTTACAGGGCATTTGTTCAATGGAGGCTGCAAATGACTTCGCTGAGGCCTATATGGCTGACTATAACCGCCGTTTTGGCAAAGTACCGCGACATGATTTTGACGTACACCGTGCTGTAGAACATGATGAGGACCTGGGGCTTATTTTCACTGTTCGTGAAAAACGTAAAGTCTCAAAATCGTTGACGATACAATATGATAAAATGTTGTACCTGATTGAAGACAGCGAACTGAGTCGCCGTGCAATAGGTAAATATATCGATGTGTATCACTATCCTGATGGCAGAAAAGAGCTGCGCCTGAACGGTACGCTACTTCCCTACTCTACCTACGACCGACTGTCAGAAATCGACCAGGGCGCGATTGTCGATAACAAGCGTCTTGGCCGAACCCTGGAGTTTATCAGTCTGGTGCAGAGCAAGCGGGATAACACGCGCTCTCAGTCAATTCCCGCTGGAGATGGCCCTTCCCGACGACGGCCAAAGCAGGAAGGGAAGAAATCCCAGCGCTCACTGGATAATGATGACATGCTCGAAGCACTCAAACAGCTTCAGTCACGTTCAGAGGACATTTTTGGTAAAAGAGCCCGCTGATGGTACTCACTGGCCGGACAGTGGTTGCTCACCAGTTGATATTGTCCGGCCAGACCCATGATGTATTATTCATTTCGTTCAGCATCTTTATGTCCTGCTTTTCACGGGCATACTTACCCCATAATGAATGAAAAGAACGAACAATACTGATTAACTGCTTTTTTCTTTGCTCCGGAGATAGGCTGATAAAATAGCAGCACCTGCTGTCAATATTATCCTCAATGAAATTAAAATCAGAGTCTGATGCATATTTTACTGTTAGCATAATATCATTCGACGTTGTTCTCTCAGACTCTGTTAATGCTGATTCTATCAGGTATTCAAAGGCATACATGACAGACAGCTGGTTTTTGTCTGTCTGAATATAACCCATTGAGTTTCTGAGTATTGAGGACTGTACCAGGACCAGAGGCCATAAAAGCTCAACACCATAAAGCTTATATGTATCATGTTGATCATACTGATGTTGCTCAACACGACGATTACCTTCCCGTGCTTTACGAATATCATAGGCAAGGGATAACATAAATCCGTCTTTAACTTTAATCAGTGGGCTTTCATCCACGATGTAATGAATGAGTTCATGTAATTCATTCAGGGCTTCTGAATCTCCCCACAGTATAAAACCTGCATTGTTCGGCGTTAACTCGTATCGAAGCATGGGCTCAATCATCCTGTTGTTTCAGTCGGAGGAAAGTCTATCAGTAAAGAGAATGAGAGATCAAAGTGGTCATTTTAATTGAGCTGGATAACGGACATTTCAATTGAGCCTTGACAAACATGTGTAGTAGCAAAGTTGTAATGTCCGATAATGGCTAAGTTAAGATGTCCGGCGTGTATAATCAAGTAAGGATTACCATGACGGCTCTCGCAGCGGAGTTTTTCACTTTGGATGAAGTTAACAGACTCAAGATCATTCAGGACGTCATCGACCGGCGTCTGACAACACAGATGGCAGCTCAGCAGCTTGGTATCTCCGACCGTCAGTGCCGCCGTCTGCTTGCGCGTTATCGTGAAGATGGTCCGCTTGGCATGACCAGCCGCCGTCGTGGTAAATCCAGCAACAATCAGCTGCCTCTGGGACTGGCCGCATACGCGCTGAATATTATTCGCGAGCGCTACAACGATTTCGGTCCGACACTGGCCTGTGAAAAGCTGTCTGAGGTTCACGGTGTTCATCTTTCTAAAGAAACCGTCCGTAAACTGATGACTCAGGCCAGTCTTTGGGTCCCACGTAAGCAACGTGCGCCAAAAATTCAGCAGCCGCGTTTCCGCCGTGCCTGTGCCGGTGAACTCATACAAATCGACGGCTGCGACCACCACTGGTTTGAAAACCGGGGACCTAAGTGTACGGCGCTGGTTTACGTTGATGACGCAACCAGTCGTTTAATGCAGCTTCTTTTCGTGAAATCTGAGTCTACTTTCACCTATTTTGAAGCGACCCGGGGCTATATTGAAAAACATGGCAAGCCGCTGGCACTGTACAGCGACAAAGCCAGTGTATTCAGGATCAACAATAAAAACGCAACCGGCGGCGACGGCGATACCCAGTTTGGCCGTGCGATGCATGAACTGAACATTCAGACCATTTGTGCAGAAACCAGTGCTGCCAAAGGCCGCGTTGAACGGGCGCACCTAACGCTTCAGGACCGCCTGGTCAAGGAGCTCAGGCTCCAGGGTATCAGTTCCATGGAAGCTGCGAACGCATTTGCCGAAGAGTTCATGAACGATTACAACCGACGTTTCGCAAAAGCGCCTCGCCAGGCGTTTGATGTTCATCGGGAACTGGATGTCGATGATGATCTTGATATGGTATTTAACTGGCGTGAAGCTCGTAAAGTGTCGAAATCACTCACAGTGCAGTACGACAAAGTCCTTTATCTGATTGAAGACAGCGAATTCAGTCGTCGGGCGATTGGTAAATACATCGATGTCTGGCATTACCCGGATGGACATAAAGAGCTCCGGCTTAATGGCGTGTCACTTCCCTACTCCACCTATGACAAGCTTTCTGAAATCGATCAGGGGGCCATTGTGGACAACAAACGTCTGGGGCGGGCCCTGGAAATGGCGCAGCTGGTCCAGGCCGAGCGGGATAATAACCGGTCGCAGTCCGTTCCATCCGGCGACGGTCCTTCACGCAGGCGTAAAGCCCCCACAACGAAGAAATCTCAGCGCTCCCTTGATCAGGACGATATGTTCAATGCCCTGGTGAAACTTCAGTCACGCTCTGAAGAGATATTTGGAAAGAAACCGATTTAAAGCCCGGTAATCCATCCGGGCATGCCTGGCTGTCAGATTTTGGCCTGATTGACCCGTGCCGCGAGCTCCTGATGACTCTCTTTCCTTTCGCTGTAGCGGTCGGACAGGTAGGCTGTGTGCCCTTTCAGGAGTAACGTCATTTTGAACAACTCTTCGGTAACGTCGACAATCCTGTCATACCAGGGTGAGGGTTTCATGCGCCCTTCATCATCAAATTCCTGCCATGCCTTTGGCACTGACGACTGATTGGGGATGGTGAACATCCGCATCCAGCGGCCAAGTATCCGCATCTGATTGACCGTGTTAAACGACTGTGAACCACCACAAACCTGCATGACGGCCAGCGTTTTACCCTGGGAAGGACGAACAGCACCTTCACTCAGGGGTATCCAGTCAATCTGGGCCTTCATCACCGAGCTCATGGCGCCATGTCTTTCCGGAGAACTCCAGACCATTCCGTCACACCACCTGACCAGCTCGCGGAGTTCAAGCACTTTGGGGTGACTTTCGGGCGCATCATCGGGTAACGGCAGACCGGATGGGTTAAATATTTTCACCTCAGCCCCCATCTTTGCCAGCAACCGCCCGGCCTCTTCCGCTGCAAAACGACTGTAGGACCGCTCTCGTACTGAACCGTACAGGATGAGAATTCGCGGCATGGTTTCGTTGTTGCCCGTAAGTTTGCTGGCAAGCGCATCATCAAAATAAGCCGGTTCGATTGCTGGTAAGTCGGTCATAAAAAATCTCCATTTCATAAGCTATGCTTTAAAAGTTATCACATATGAAATACCATATGTATTGTTATTTTTTTACGAGGTTAAGCATGCTACAGCCTGTTCAGCTTTTTAAACTGCTCGCCGACGAGACCCGTTCAACTATCGTGATGCTTCTCAGGGAGTCCGGTGAAATGTGCGTCTGTGACATCTGTGCGGCAACCGCAGAGTCTCAGCCAAAAATTTCTCGCCATATGGCCCTTTTACGTGAAGCCGAGCTGGTCATCGACCGTCGCGAAGGAAAATGGGTGCATTACCGACTGTCGCCACACATGCCAGCATGGGCTGCGGGTATTATTGATACAGCCTGGAACTGTGAACGAGAAAACATACGCAACAAGCTCAGTAGCGTGGCATCTGTCTCCTGCTGATGGCGATATATATATCCGAATAAACAAATGTGAATGGAGTTTCTGATGTTACTGGCTGGTGCTATCTTTTTATTCACGCTCGTCCTGGTTATCTGGCAACCCAGAGGGCTGGGGATTGGCTGGAGTGCCTCACTGGGCGCAATTCTGGCATTGCTGACTGGCGTCGTTCATCTGGGGGATATTCCGGTGGTCTGGCAGATAGTGTGGAATGCGACCGCCACCTTTATCGCCGTGATCATCATCAGTCTTCTGCTCGACGAATCCGGCTTCTTTGAATGGGCCGCGCTGCACGTTGCCCGTTGGGGGAATGGCCGGGGGCGGCTGCTCTTCACCTGGATCGTCCTGCTTGGTGCGATGGTTGCGGCACTGTTTGCCAACGACGGTGCGGCACTGATCCTGACACCTATCGTTATCGCGATGCTGCTGGCGCTGGGATTCAGCCGGGGGGCAACCTTAGCGTTTATCATGGCCGCAGGGTTTATCGCTGACACGGCAAGCCTGCCACTGATTGTCTCAAACCTGGTGAATATCGTCTCGGCGGATTTCTTTAAGCTTGGTTTCTCAGAATATGCCGCCGTGATGGTCCCGGTTAACCTGGCCGCGATTGCGGCTACGCTGGTGATGCTGCATCTGTTTTTCCGTAAGGACATTCCCGCCGTTTACGACGTTTCTCTGTTGAAAGAACCGAAAGACGCTATACGTGATATGAATACCTTTAAAACCGGCTGGCTGGTTCTGGTGTTGCTTCTGGTGGGATTCTTCGGACTGGAGCCGCTGGGCGTACCGGTCAGTTTGGTCGCAGCCGCTGGTGCATTGCTTCTGTTTGCTGTTGCGAAAAAAGGGCATGCCATTAACACCGGTAAGGTGCTGCGTGGTGCGCCCTGGCAAATCGTTATCTTCTCGCTGGGGATGTACCTGGTGGTCTACGGCTTACGAAATGCCGGTCTGACCCACTATCTCTCTTCCTTGCTGAATCAGCTGGCAGAGCAGGGATTGTGGGCGGCAACGCTGGGTACGGGCTTCCTGACGGCCTTCCTGTCATCAGTGATGAACAATATGCCGACCGTGCTGGTCGGGGCGCTGTCGATTGATGGCAGCACAGCGACCGGTGTTATCAAAGAAGCGATGATTTACGCCAACGTCATCGGCAGCGACCTGGGGCCAAAAATTACCCCTATCGGCAGTCTGGCAACGTTACTGTGGCTGCACGTTCTGTCGCAGAAAAATATCAAAATTACCTGGGGATATTACTTCCGGGTGGGCATTGTCATGACAATCCCCGTGCTGTTTGTCACGCTTGCAGCACTGGCGCTTCGTCTGTCTTTCACTTTGTAATGAGATACTGATATGAGCAACATTACCATTTATCACAACCCGGCCTGCGGCACGTCACGCAATACCCTTGAAATGATCCGCAACAGCGGTACAGAGCCGACCGTTATTCATTATCTTGAAACCCCACCATCACGAGCTGAGCTGGTAAAACTCATTGCGGATATGGGGATCACGGTACGAGCGCTGCTGCGTAAGAATGTCGAACCTTTTGAAGCGTTAGGGCTGGCGGAAGACCGCTTTACTGACGAGCAGTTAATCGATTTTATGTTGCAGCACCCTGTTCTGATCAATCGCCCTATCGTGGTAACGCCGCTGGGTACCCGGCTATGTCGCCCTTCTGAAGTCGTGCTGGATATTCTTCCCGATGCGCAGAAAAGCGCGTTCACGAAAGAGGACGGTGAGAAGGTAGTTGATGAAAAAGGTAACCGGCTGAACTAAACGTGTTCTTGTGACGAAGGGCGAGAGAACTCGCCCTTTTTTATTTAAGATAATCAGTGCTAACGGAGGATAAGAAGCGGTTGTTGCGTCTTTTGCAGCATTTCGGAGGTATGACTACCGATAAAGAACTGCCGCAACCTGGAATGACCGTAGGCCCCCATCACTATCAGATCGACAGCATTTTCCTCGGCGTAACGAATAAGCGCGTCCCCGACTGATTGCCCGGTAAGATGTGTTGTGCTGTTTTCTATATCCGCGTCACGTAAAATTTGCTGTGCGGTCAGCAGCTCTTCCTTCTTACCGTTTACCATGACAAGGTGGCACTCCAGCCCCCTGAGTAAGGGACTCATCGTCAGACGTTCCAGGTTACTCCTGCTTTCTTCACTGCCATCATAAGCCAGCATGACTCTGGAAGGCACTGAGTAGTTCTCCGGAACAACCAGTAGGGGTTTCTTTTGCAGACGAATAACGCTTTCCAGATGAGAGCCTACCGGATGCTGGCTACCCCGACGCCCCAGCACCATGAGACGAAGGTCGCTCAGCTCTGCCAGAACTTCATCCGGTGTACCGTGTTTTTGCATCAAAAGCACATCCGGGCTTCCCTGTTTTTGAAGCAGTTCAGCACAACTTTCCAGTATTGCTTTCCCCTGGGCCATCAGCAGGCGATTACGTTGCCCTTCAATTTCTACCAGCTCATCGGTCAGCAATTGCTGACTGTCTATGCCGAGAGTGCCGGTCAGGTCTGACACTACCGGGGTGCTGTCTTTTTCGATAACGTGCAACAGTGCTAGCTGTGATTGCAAAGTGCGGGCTGCCCACGCCGCATATTCACACACTGACCGCGTTGAAAGTGAACCGTCCACACAGGCTGTAACAGTATTATTCATAGTTTTCCCTCCAGTCTGTTAATGACCGCCCATCAGTTTTTCGACTTCTTCAGGTTTATCGTGAACACCAAACCGGTCAACGATGGTGCGGGTGGCTTCATTCATCCCACGTACTTCAACCCCGGCGCCCTCTCTGCGGAACTTAATGACCACCTTATCCAGGGCGCTGACGGACGTGATGTCCCAGAAATGGGCATGTGAAACGTCTATCACCACATTCTCAATCGCTTCACGGAAATCAAAGTGGCTCGTAAAGCGGTCTGCTGATGCAAAGAATACCTGGCCGGTGACGGTATACGTCCGGCTCGTCCCCTCCAGAACTGAGGTTACACGCATGAACCGGGATACTTTAGTGGCAAAATTGAGCGAAGCAATCAGTACACCGGTCAGCACACCGAAGGCCAGATTATGTGTTGCCACCACAACCGCGACGGTGGCAAGCATGACCACGCTGGTTGAAAGGGGGTGTGTCCGCAGGTTGGCAATGGAGCGCCAGGAGAATGTCCCGATGGAAACCATAATCATCACCGCGACCAGCGCTGCCATCGGAATTTGGGAGACCCAGTTGCGCAGGAACACAATCAGGCAAAGCAGCACCACGCCCGCCGTGAGGGTTGAAAGTCGTCCGCGTCCACCGGATTTTACGTTGATAACAGATTGCCCAATCATCGCGCAGCCTGCCATTCCTCCGATAAAGGATGTGCAGATGTTCGCGATGCCCTGAGCTTTGCACTCCCTGTTTTTGTCGCTTGGCGTGTCGGTCATGTCATCCACGATAGTGGCGGTCATCATCGACTCAAGCAGGCCAACCACCGCAAGCCCCGCAGAATATGGCAGGATGATGAGCAGCGTCTGAAGATTTAAAGGCACGTCCGGGAGCAGGAAGACCGGCAGACTGTCGGGAAGTTTCCCCATATCCCCGACGGTTCGCACATCCAGATGCAGCCACATGGCAATCCCAGTCAGCACCACGATGCACACAAGCGGTGAAGGAATGGTTTTGTTGATATAAGGGAAGAGATAGATGATCCCCAGCCCTGCCGCAGTCATGGCATAAACATGCCATGTCACATTGGTCAGCTCAGGCAACTGGGCCATAAAAATCAGTATTGCCAGTGCATTAACAAACCCCGTGACCACTGAGCGTGAAACAAAACGCATCAGCCCGCCAAGCTTCAGATATCCGGCTATCAGCTGGAATACCCCGGTCAGTATGGAGGCAGCCAGTAAATACTGTAAGCCATGATCTTTCACCAGCGTCACCATCAGGAGAGCCATTGCACCGGTGGAGGACGAAATCATCGCCGGACGTCCGCCAAAGAAGGCCATAACGAGAGGAATACAGAACGCCGAGTAGAGGCCCACCTGGGGATCAACACCGGCGATAATGGAAAAGGCGATCGCTTCTGGAATGAGTGCGAGCGCGACAACAATACCGGCCAGAACGTCACCACGGACGTTACCCAGCCAGTCCTTACGCGTCGAGGACAGCAACATAGTAATTTCTCAGTTTTTAGATACAGTCAGCCCTGGAGGGCTACATTTTTACGTACGGTAAAGCACATCCGCAGACGGGATGTTATTGAGTGCGTGCTGAGGCTTGCTCAGTACGACAGAGGAAGGAAAAACTCAGGGTGGCGTAATACGCATAGCGGTTGTCAGATTCTCCATAGCGGATGTGTATATATTGTCGGCTCTGTTGTCAGGAAGAACTTACAGAACACGTCGCGTTTGAACATGAAACACTTCAAAGCAGCCCAATACTACAAATAAAGCGAATACGGGGTCAACCCAACAAGGTACTCAAACGAAGAGGTTAAGATGCGATTTTTATCCAGGAATTCAATATTATCAAAGGACATTTGAACTTTGCCCCACCCCGGACATCTCTACTTAGCTTTGACAAACATGTGTAACAGCAAAGTTGTAATGTCCGCCTTGGGCTAAGTTAAGATGTCCGGCGTGTATAATCAAGTAAGGATTACCATGACGGCTCTCGCAGCGGAGTTTTTCACTTTGGATGAAGTTAACCGACTCAAGATTATTCAGGAAGTCATCGACCGGCGTCTGACAACACAGGTGGCAGCTCAGCGGCTTGGGATATCCGACCGTCAGTGCCGCCGTCTTCTTGCTCGTTATCGTGAAGATGGTCCACTTGGAATGACCAGCCGTCGCCGTGGTAAAGCAAGCAACCATCAGTTGCCTCAGGGACTGGCTGCTTACGCGCTCAATATTATTCGAGAACGCTATAACGATTTCGGCCCGACGCTGGCCTGTGAAAAGCTGTCTGAGATTCATGGCGTACATCTTTCCAAAGAAACTGTGCGTAAGCTGATGACTCAGGCCAGTCTGTGGGTCCCACGTAAGCAACGTGCGCCAAAAATTCAGCAGCCTCGTTACCGTCGTGCCTGTGCCGGTGAACTCATACAAATCGACGGCTGTGATCATCACTGGTTTGAAAACCGGGGACCTAAGTGTACGGCACTGGTTTACGTAGACGATGCAACCAGTCGCTTAATGCAGCTTCGTTTCGTGAAATCTGAGTCTACTTTCACCTACTTTGAAGCGACACGTGGTTATATCGAAAAACATGGTAAACCGCTGGCACTGTACAGCGACAAAGCCAGTGTATTCAGGATCAACAATAAAAATGCAACCGGCGGCGACGGCGATACCCAGTTTGGCCGTGCGATGCACGAACTGAACATTCAGACCATCTGTGCAGAAACCAGCGCAGCAAAAGGTCGTGTTGAGCGGGCGCATCAGACCCTTCAGGACAGACTGGTCAAGGAACTCAGGCTTCAGGACATCAGCACCATGGAAGCTGCAAACGCATTTGCCGAAGAGTTCATGAACGATTACAACCGACGTTTCTCAAAAGCGCCTCGCCAGGAGTTCGATGTTCACCGGGAACTGGATGTCGATGATGATCTTGATATGGTGTTTACTTGGCGTGAAGCCCGCCGCGTGTCGAAATCACTCACGGTGCAGTACGACAAAGTGCTTTATCTCATTGAAGACAGCGAATTCAGTCGTCGGGCAATTGGTAAATATATTGATGTTTGGCATTACCCTGACGGACATAAAGAGCTCCGGCTTAATGGCATATCACTTCCCTACTCTACCTATGACAAACTATCTGAAATCGATCAGGGTGCCATTGTGGACAATAAACGTCTTGGCCGTGCGCTGGAAATGGCGCAACTGGTGCAGGCCGAACGGGATAATAACCGGTCACAATCAGTGCCATCCGGTGACGGCCCTTCACGCAGGCGCAAAGCCCCCACGACGAAAAAATCCCAGCGTTCTTTGGATCAGGACGATATGTTCAATGCGCTTGTAAAACTTCAGTCACGATCTGAAGAAATATTTGGTAAGAAACAGATATGAAAACCCGGAGGATAACTCCGGGTATATTAACTATCGGGGTAAAATTTTCAAGTTCTCTTCAAAATAATCATCATAAATAGCCTCATTATTCTTCCGCATGAATCTGTGGAGACAATTGGGCACAGGATTCGAGGTCGATCGATGGGCATAAACCTCATCCTGAATCGATCTTAAATCATGAGATAAGATGTCATCGTTTATAATGCCACTTATCTTTATATTCTGTATTTTTTTCTCAATAAAATCTTTAACACGCATAATTCGATTAATAGATTTGTTGTTTTCAACGTATAACATTATCACATGTCTAAAAAACGGGAGCATGAAAACAATATAAAACAAAAAATCTTCCAGCGAGGATTTAGACCATAAACCATATGCAAGAAGTACCAAAAAGGAAAGTAACATAGTGATAAAATATATTTTACTCATTACATCGCGCTGTGCCTTATCCCAGCCAAAATTTTTCGCATGACATAATAATGCCAATATGTTTTCATTAGCATGATAATCTTTATTTAGATACCAGTTAATAAACTCATCATTTTTGTTTCTTTTTTTGTAATACCTTGAAGCCTTAAAGACATTTTCTCTGCCAACCGGCTTCCCTACTTTTAATTCACTCCATGGAATGTGTAAGACATCACAGTCAAACATTTCCTGAATTGTGGCTGCACATTTTTTCATTGAGGAAATCATTGTGGAAAAAATAATTGTGATGACCAACACGATTATACCGTAATAACCGAGATAAGGAGCTATAGTCAAATGAGGGAATAGCCCCATTTTCTTTATCACTGTAGTAAATATTACAATAGCGACAGATATTACGACACTAAGAAAAAACACTACCCAGTTAACAAATTTAACCTGTGAGTAAGTCCGCCTCATTGCCATTAGTAACTCAATGTTTTTACTATCATTTTGGCGCAAAAATATTTGACTCATTTTTCATCCGTATGATGGGAAGTTGACACCAAAAACATCCTGCCATTTGTTAATGGACGCTCTGTGGTTATTTTGACTTTCGTAATTACGGGCTTCCGTTGCTTTTCCTTGGTCAAGATAACAGCGGATAGATATCTTTAATTTATCATCATAACTAAGGTTGTTTATGTTTCCTTGTATGCCTTTGTGATCGTATACCGGACTAAATATAGCAGAGGCTAAGTAACCTAAAACATTGACAATCTCTAAATCGACCCATTGATAACATTCTGATCGACCGTTGAAGTAGTTAAGTAGCATTGTCTCTAACAAGTAACTACTCATTGAAGGCATGGTGGGACGTTTTTGCCAATATTTTATTACACGAATGACATTTAACATGTTTCCTGAGAGTTTAACATTAAGATCAGTAACTTTTTGCTTGTCAATTCGTGGATCTGTCTTCTTCCAATGACCATTCCCATCTGGTATTAAATAATATGTCTTGCCAAATGAATCTGGAGTAGTAATGAATGCAGGAACTATATCAAAATTCCAGTCATAGGATTTTAGCTTCAGAGTAGCTGCTTCCTGATTTCTTTTTACATCAGCCTTATCATACTGCGGAATTTGATTTAGGCTTGAGATAAAACTGTTTATTATTTTTCTAGAGTTAATAAAATTTGTGCCATCATGCTTATAGTATTTTAAACGAACGGTTCCTTCACGCGCAGTGATTATTATTTTTCCATCACTCTCGCTGTATACACAATCATCACCATCGAGACCAAACATAAGATCTATATCATCTAAAGGGCGAATTTTTGTGCGTCTAGCAAAGGAACCAAAACCTGTATGTATATCAGGGTATATTATGGGGAAATAAACATCATTATTTGGAAAAGTGTTCATTCTGCCCAATAACCAATCTCTACTGGCTCTGGCTCGATCAGTCTGAGAGCTATCTAGATTTACAATATTGCGCTGAAACTCGTTAAACGCAGCAGTCACCGTAAGAGCCATAGCATCCCTCTTCTAACAGCTAAAAGCTAATTTTACCATTAGGTTATAGGCTGTCTCCACATGAATTTACTTCTGCAATCTACTGAGTATTGGAGGACATTTGAACTTTGCCCTGCCCCGGACATCTTAACTTAGCCTTGACAAACATGTGTTAGGACCATTTAGTAATGTCACTTTTTATCCAGATAGAAACGTCACCTTAGAGTAAGCTAAACTGAATGCAATTCTAAGGGACTCAACGGATGTTGGTCACCATGTCAGATAAAGAGATCCACCGTTTGCCGGTAATACAGGCAGTTTGCGAAAAGCGTCTACGGCGTCGCGATGCAGCTTCACAGCTTGGCATCTCGGAACGTCAGGCGCAACGGCTTATCAATCGTTACCGGGTTTCTGGTGCTGAAGGACTTGTCAGCCGTAAACGCGGCCAGCCAAGCAACCGCCGGTTGACCGAATCGCTTAAACTACGCGTCCTCAAACTGATACGTGAAAACTACAGTGACTTTGGACCCACGCTGGCCGCTGAAAAACTCAGGGAACGCCATGATATCCGGCTTTCAATCGAGACCGTCCGCAACTGGATGACGTCTGACGGACTCTGGGTCCCGCATGCTCGTCGCAAGTCACGGGTTTATCAGCCCCGACATCGTCGTGATTGTCTCGGAGAGCTTGTCCAGATAGACGGCTCCCATCATGACTGGTTTGAAGGTCGTGCGCCGAAATGCTGCCTGCTTGTATTTATAGATGACGCTACTGGCCGCCTGATGCATTTGCGGTTCAGCGAGTCAGAAACAGCCTTTGATTACATGCTGGCAACCTGGGAATACATTGAGCAGCATGGGAAGCCGGTATCGCTGTACAGTGACAAACACGCAATATTTCGTGTCAGCGGTCCGGAGAACCGCAATACCACCGTTACCCAGTTCGGACGTGTGCTTTATGACATGGCAATTGAGCTCATTTGTGCCAACAGCTCGGAAGCTAAAGGCCGCGTGGAACGTGCTAATCAGACACTTCAGGATCGACTGATCAAGGAAATGCGCCTTGAAGGCATTACCGGCATTGAAGCCGCAAATGCCTGGCTTTCGAATTTCATCGAAGACTTCAACCGTCGTTTTTCGCGTCCGCCAAAGTTCCCCAAAGATTTGCATCGTCCGGTACAGGAAAGCCCCGATGAGTTAAGAGACATCTTTGCCTGGCATGATGTCCGTACCGTGTCGAAATCACTGACATTCCAGTACGATAAGATCCTTTATCTCATGGACCCAACAGAAGAAAATAGCCGTCTTGCCGGTGAAAAAATTAAAGTACTGGATTATCCCGATGGCACCCTCGCCTTCCACTATGGACACCGGATCCTCAAGTGCCAGGCATTTGATAAGCTGGCCTGTGTCGACCAGGGGCAGATTGTCGATAACAAACGTCTCGGGACTGTACTCAGACTGGCTCAGGTAAAACAGGATGAGCGGGAAAGCGAAGGCAAACGGGAACGAAGCAAAAAATCGCCCAGCCGTAAGGCTCAGGTGCGCGTCCAGGAACAGCTCCGGGCTATCAATCCCGTTCTGGCAGACCCGAGCTTGTTTGTGGCAAGTTCAAAGCGGTAGAATCGACCATCAGTGCTACAAAGTACCGGAACAGTGAGCACCCAAAAGGATACTTGAGATGATTAAATTCCCGACTAAAAAGCGCATTGATTTGTATAAAAATGCTGTCAGTTCTGAGCAATTACAGCTGGATCTGGCTGCGGCTCAGGAGTTTATGTTCGATGCCTGGGAAACTGATGACCTGGACGTTGTGCTGAAACTCATCAGAAAAGCTATCAAGAAATCCCCGCTCTGTGCTGACGCATACTCATTCTACTGCGAGATATCTCAAGAACCTCCTGAGTCAAAAATCGTTAATCTGGAGACGGCTTTGTACGCAGCCAGCATTGCTCTGGGCGAGGATTTTCAGGAATTCGCAGGCCGTTTCTGGAGATGTGTCGAAACACGCCCATATATGAGAGCAAAAGCTGCTTTGGCTGATGCCTTGTGGGTGTCAGGTAACTTCCACCCGGCCATGGCTCACTGTCGCGAAATGCTTAAGCTCAACCCAAACGATAACCAGGGGATTCGTCATTTATTAGCGAACTATTACCTTGAGCTTGAAATGGTGGATGATCTGGCCTTCCTTTTAGACGATTATCCTAGGGATATGCGACCGTTCTTTCAGTATACACGCGCCCTACTCGCCTACCGACAGTCATCCCAAGATGCTGATGATATCGCTAAAGCTGCAATTGATTCTAATAGACACATCCCGGGGTTGTTATCGAAGTGCAGATTGCAGCCCAAATCTAACAGTGGATTTATCACGTTAGGTGGAATGGATGAAGCCATTTATTACGTGAATAATAATATAAAGCCTTGGATTCGCACTCCTGGTGCAATTGAGTGGATAGTTGGATATTAACAACTGGAGCGAAAGAGGGCGTTGCTAATGACAGAGTTGGAGGTGTCGCTAAATCGGATTTATCAAAGTTTTTGGATAATGGAAGGCCTCATTGAAGAAACCGAATCCCTAATCAATAAATCCTTGCGCGACTTCGAAAAATCAGGCCCGAGAATATGCTCTTACGACCACGACTTTGGTAGTGATGAGTATTATAAATTTCGAGGTTTTGCAAGTTATAATTTTGACGAGGTTGTTGAAAATTACGCTACCTTAATGCCAAGCAGGCTTAGAGCCTCAGCATTTTTAACAATGTTTGGAATGTTTGAGTGTAATATTGAATCACTCACACAAGCGATTTTAAAATTCAACGATCAAATTTGGAGAGTTTCGGATTTTAACCAAAAGGGCTTAGAACGTTGTAACTTAATTTTAAAAAAGTTACTTCCCATCACTCATTCAGAATCAAGAAACTTGATATCTTGTATTGTTAAATTAAGAAACCTATGTGCACATAACAATCGGTATGTAAGTGATCATATTTTAAAGGATGGGAACATAAAACGGTTAATTTCAGAAAGCGGATGTATTGATACAAAAAGGTTAAATGGAGAGCATGAGTTGATTTTTAAGAGAAGCTCGCTTCACTTTATTTTAGAATGTTTCATAAACTTTCATAATGAAGTAATTAATTCTTTGAATGGCCCCGGATTTATAATGAACTATAAATTCAGACAGCTTTAAAAAATTAATTTTTAAATGGATATGCTATAAAAGGTTAGATTATGAATAATAAATTCAACCGTGCAATTGAGCACTTGATTAAATCAACTTCCTCAGAAGAGGTCATCAATGCAATTCAGGCAGTGGAAGATCTTTTTAGTTTAGCATGGCTGAGTAAACAAGAAGGACATAGACTACAAAAGTTATGGGCCAGGCGGGATGTCCTGTCCACATCTGAATTATACTCTTTAGGGAAATCTATAATTAATTTGAGTGTTAACAATAAGAAATGGCTTGATGGAACTGCTAAAGAGATAAAGAAGGATACTGATAGTTCACATGGTTTGCTTACCGAAATGATAATAATCGGGTCTTTGTCAACAAGCAACGGGACAGTTTCCCCTTGTCCTAAATCATTTAAAATATACGATTATACAGTTGATTTTGAAACTGGATTTAGACATAAGGTCTCTATAAAAAATTATGACATAACCAAACATGAAAAAGACTTCAATACAAGAAGTGAAGTAATTCGGTCCACGTTCAAAAATCATCTTAAAGCTAGGAGGTTGTCTGGAAGATTAACGATTCTACTAGAGCATGATATCCTAACAGATGAACTTACAAGAGAAATATGCTTTTTCATTGCATTTCAAATGAAAGATTATGGTTTTTACCCATTTAGTAATGGAAGCGGAGGTATTGGATTCCATGAAATAACTGAGTTTGATAAGAACAGACTAGTTAGTCCTTCCGATACAATACTTATCATTGCAAAGCACCACTTCAATGAACAGAGGAATATCATCGATAAAATAGGTAATGACTCCAACTTATTGATAGTGTTTTATGTTCAGATAATGCCCGATGACTTTGTCATGCAGCTCCACCGATTTTGAGAACGACAGCGACTTCCGTCCCAGCCGTGCCAGGTGCTGCCTCAGATTCAGGTTATGCCGCTCAATTCGCTGCGTATATCGCTTGCTGATTACGTGCAGCTTTCCCTTCAGGCGGGATTCATACAGCGGCCAGCCATCCGTCATCCATATCACCACGTCAAAGGGTGACAGCAGGCTCATAAGACGCCCCAGCGTCGCCATAGTGCGTTCACCGAATACGTGCGCAACAACCGTCTTCCGGAGCCTGTCATACGCGTAAAACAGCCAGCGCTGGCGCGATTTAGCCCCGACGTATCCCCACTGTTCGTCCATTTCCGCGCAGACGATGACGTCACTGCCCGGCTGTATGCGCGAGGTTACCGACTGCGGCCTGAGTTTTTTAAATGGCGGAAAATCGTGTTGAGGCCAACGCCCATAATGCGGGCGGTTGCCCGGCATCCAACGCCATTCATGGCCATATCAATGATTTTCTGGTGCGTACCGGGTTGAGAAGCGGTGTAAGTGAACTGCAGTTGCCATGTTTTACGGCAGTGAGAGCAGAGATAGCGCTGATGTCCGGCGGTGCTTTTGCCGTTACGCACCACCCCGTCAGTAGCTGAACAGGAGGGACAGCTGATAGAAACAGAAGCCACTGGAGCACCTCAAAAACACCATCATACACTAAATCAGTAAGTTGGCAGCATCACCATAAAATAGATGAAGCAAATGACAAACTCTTATCTGACCCAGACGACTCAAAATCATTAAAACAATTAGTAATTCGGTTGGGTTCGACAGCTAACATAGAAATGATCAATGACCACTTGACCAACTTAGGGGCTGATTGGGAGAGATGTGGGTTTGACATGTACTTTCTGTTTCAACCTCAGGTTGTATCCGATATTGAAAAAAATAGCACAATGATCACGACATCAATTAAGAGTGGGGTCAAAGGTTTTTTTCCTTCAACCTCAGATATTAAAAATAAGCTTGAAAATATGAAATGTCTAAAAATGGAATTTGGCATTGGTGCAATAAGCTCTGAAAGTTCACCCATGATTCTAATGATTAATGATACTCAAACAAATGTTTCGATACAATCACACTATGTATTTCAGAAAGGTGATGTATATCTCCGGGCAGAAAAAAAAGGAAGCGGTTATGAAGGCAGTCTAGCTAAGATGGCTCCAGGTATTATCACACATGCTGTATTTGATAATATGACAATATCTCCAATTTGTTACTCACAAGATGATAGAGTATTAATCATATAAACGAATGTTATGTAACAACAAAAATTAATACTTATTGACAGCGATTTGTGAATAGACGACTTCCAATCTTTAGCAAAGTGCCACTTCTATCTTGCAAATATAGGTGACACTTTAAAACCGCATTGACATATTGATTTATAAGGGTAAGTTGCTCATTTTTACATGAAATACGCACTAATGAATGCGTTTTGAGTGATTGCAGGAAGGCACCTAAAACCTAATAAAATAGCCCAGCCATAAGGCTCAGGCACACGTCCAGAACATAAATCCCGGTCGCAGACCCTGGTTTGTTTGAGGCAAGTTCAAAGCGGTAGAATCGACCATCAGTGCTACAAAGAACTGGGTACACTAAAATTTAAGAGCAATGAATCCGGCCATTGTTAATCTAAGTGCCAGTATGATTAAAATTTACTCGCATGGATAACATCCATTATAAATACAACTAAAGTATGAGATGCATTAACTGCGAGTCTAGCTTCGGCAACTACTATCTGCGGAGGATTTTGACCACGCCCATGAGCACTCCCTATATGTGACCGGAATGCGCCAATACCGTCGATTAGTGATGAAATTCCTTTTAAAATTTTGTGCTGGTCACCCGCTAAAGTGGGATCGGAATTAAGGTCCAAGTCTGGCTGTACGACAGACCAAAGTGGTGCAACATTCAATTTTTGTGGCATAGGTAAATTGAATTTTTCTATGTAGCATTTTAATGCAGATTCAATTATAGCGCATGCGGCAGTGACTGATGCATGTGGATCGGTTTGAATATTCTCCACTGCACGAAGAAACTCATTTTCAATGGATGAATAGTCACCAGACTTTAGATAATCCTCTAACGTCTTAGAAATCGGAGTAGACCCAGACTTAGTTATAAATCCATTGAGTCTGTAGACTAATTGGTTCTTGGATAAAGCATCAATTATTCTTTTTTGTCCACTTTCGACTGTAGACCCAGCTCCTGCCCTAGAGAATGAATTTGGAGGTAAATCCATATATTTTTGGATAATTATCCCCAGTACTGAAATTGCATCTACTGAGTCATCTTCATTGCAAGCTTTAAGCCAATTGCTGCATTTTGTTTCACAGTTTCCTAGAGGCACCTCACCAGGTGCGCCCGATTCCATAAACAGTGAATTTAAAGTTGAATGGCTAAAATAATGCTCACCCAGTACTGAAGACACCGCGCCAATTACATTGTTAGGTATTTTATTATTCATTCTTTCCTACGGGATTATTCTATTGTTAATTTCAATTAATTATTATAACCGAAAAATGAGGTACGATAAATGCCTGGTTTTTTACATAACCACATTGGCAAGCTGTTCCTGATAATTAATGCTCTGGACAAGTCCGATTGTCAGGTGGGGTTTGAGTACCTGGGCAGTCATATGACCGCCCAGGATTTGTTTAGAGATAGCCGAGGTACTTCGTAACAAGAGTCAAAAGACCAGTAATGGACACAATGACCGCCGCTACATCCACTTTTATCTCAATTTTCAGATCGATATTCATCGCTTATGCTCTGATATGATCTGGGGCCCCAGACACGTAATATCTGGCGTATTTATACTGCCGCAGCCTTGGACAGTTCGTGGTTTACATAACCGGTATTGTTCCCACGTTCCGAGTTTCCTGAAACGCTCTTTAACCCTCACCATCAGCCCTGCCAATGATAAGTTTGCCCACAGGGCAGTCTCCGAACGTCTTTTCGACCCATCAGCAACTTATGCCTAAGTCACCGGAGGCGTGCGAGCCACACATTGAACATTACAGATCTATTAGCAGCTTGTCACCGGGTGAAGATGTAAAGGTTTTGTATTAGTTCGAAGAAGAGGTTTTGATCATGAAAAGATTGGTGGCTGGCGAGGACTCGAACCTCACATCCCCTTCCAATAGATTCAGTACCTAAACCTATTGGAAGGCCCTTCAAAATTGCTTATGAAGGGACCCAGGGAGCTCTACCAACTAAGCTAACCAGCCATTAAATGCATTCCGGATTCTATCAACCTCATCTTTATCTTGCAAGTAATTGTTGATTAATGTCTTTGTGATTGCATTGTCTTTACGAGGACCAGTAAGGTGTTTATATTTTATGCAAAGTGATTTTGCGATTTTTTCAATGTCCAACATTTTTTGGCAGATATGGTGGGCGACCTGTTGGCATACCTGAGAATACAGAATTACATCACGTATTGTTAATTCAGCTTCTTTATTAACTTCATGCTTGTATTTTTTACGCATTTTAATTAAGTCAGATTCTGAAAACATTTCTTCCCAAAGATTAGTGTTTTCTCGGCTATGTGCGTTAATATTACGAACAAGTCTAAAGTAATCCAATAATTTTAAATCAAGTTCATCTATGTAAATTGACAACTCATTATGGTTTAATTTAGGATGCGTAATCTTACCATTTATTTTGTTCACATGAGCATGGTGAATTGCTCTACGTAGTATGTCTACATTATCAATATTGAATGACCGTTCATCACTATATATTTTTTTTGACAAGGAAATGTAGTCTTTCAAAAATGATTCTAGGCAGCTATATATAAATGCAATGTGACTTTGTGTTACGTAGAGAGATGTTTTGTAAATCTCTAAATGTGCAACTTTTAGTTTTGCATTTTTATGCTTTTTAGTTACGTCTTCAATTCGATTAATGTTAATGCGGCCAGATTCATCTTTGCAAAGGAGTTCCTTTACTGCTACATCAATCAGAATTAAATGTGGGTTTACTGTCCCTAAAAGTTTTCTGAATTTTGTCTCAATAGATCGTGGCTGCATATCTTCTGTCATAGGTAACGCCTCCTGTGTTGAGATTGATTTTATAAAATACACGGCAAAGATTAACTATCACTTTGATAGTCAGAGACCGTTTAAGCGAGTTGTGGGCTAAAGATAAATTATTAATGGTCTGAATCCTCAGGCCATTAATATTCAACGATATCTTGCTTCACGGAACTTAAATCAATCTCTGGCTGTAAAATCAGGACAGTATAACCCATACTCACAGGCAATTTCTCAGTTTTGAGCCCGCACTGCTCCAATAATGGAAATATCCCGTCTGGAACGCCAGTTACACGCACCTCAAGTGGCAATATAAGATTTCCTGATTCTGTAAATGAGCTATGGAGTTGAGATTTCTGTGTATACACAGCCGATACATCTGTACCGCATTTCCAACCATCCTGCCACTCGGTATCGGATAATAGGTGATCCTGCCAGCCCATTGAACGTAGCGTGTCAATCATGCAGGTGAATCTAAACAGCGTGCTCTGATTGGCTAACTCACCAGAGCTTGCCAGCCAGATATACTCCACCTTGCTGTAAAGCCGTGCTGATGGCCCTTTCAGTTTCCCTTGTTCCTGTAACCAGATTATGTCAGGCGCCAGAGATTTAGGAAAAACCTTGCGTTTCTGAGCTGTTGAAAGCCACTGCATTATGAACATGTGTGTTTGAAGAGACGTGAGAGATCTTCCCTCTTTCCGTGCAAGCTTTACCGCTACGATGATGCACCAGGCGAGATGAGCTAGTTCAGTATCAGGGCGCTTAGTAGTTAGCTCAGTCAATACTTTCTCCACGACTGTTAAGGAAAATTTTAAGGCCGGAGATTATCATGAAATTGGTTGTTGGCGAACCGGCGAAATGAGGTCAAGTTTCGAGTTTCGAAGTAGGTAGGGATGAGGTGTATGAAGCCAAACCGGCGCGTCTTCATCATTACCTGGTATGTCTAACCCAAAATCTATTTTTGGTTGTTTGACGTGGCCATGATGTAGGAGTTATTCAGTTGCCTGAGCTGTAGATCTGCCCGGTTGAGCAGGTCTCGGGACAGCGGTTGATCCTGCGGGGAATTTTGCAGTTGCCGGATTAATTCTTCAACTGGCACGCTTTCGTTTAAGGACTTTGATATAGAGAACACAGCCGTTTTAAGCTCACTAACGGTCAGGTATTTGCCCTTCTTCTCATCGAGTTGATTAAGTCTGTCCTGAAGCGTCTGAAGCTCAGATACTCCCCTGTACCAACCTGAGATGGTGGCATTGGGCAAACTGTTGGCTTGCAGCTTTGATCGCCAGTCCGCCGACAACTCCTCTGCAAATTTGGCGTTAGGGTAAAGATGGCGAGTTTGTTCTACCAACTGATTACCGTATTGCAATGGCCAATACGGTGAAAGAGTGCTCAGTTCGTTCAGACGGGAAGTTAATTGTTTGGCGTAGGTATCACTGGATTCAAGCCACGTCGGAGCGTCCTGGCGTAGCTGATCGACAGCCGGAAGAGGCATGCTGGTCGGTAAAGCTGCGAGAGAGTTGTTCAACGCATCTTCTCCGGGGTGGCTGAATACTATTGGCGTGAAAATATAGGTGACTATGCCCAGTACGGCAGCTGTTAAAATACCGCCGAAATAAGCCACTAATGGAGTGACCCTTGAGGCTGATTTTCTGATTACTTCAACTTCAACTGCTGGTTCAG
Organism: Citrobacter sp. B72; assembly: GCF_016894305.1. NCBI lineage: Bacteria > Pseudomonadati > Pseudomonadota > Gammaproteobacteria > Enterobacterales > Enterobacteriaceae > Citrobacter > Citrobacter sp. B72. The sequence continues at coordinate 163,068 of NZ_CP069802.1, read as the reverse complement.
AATTCACCACATATACCCAGCGCTGACTATTCTGCCTTTCTGCCTTAACCGGTAGTGCTACGTCAGTTAGATTGCTATCCGTCTGGCTTGACGTGACATCACTATTTTCCAGCCTGATAATTGTGTTTTGCAGCATCTGACGAAGCGGCTCAAAACCACTTGCTCTGTGCAGTTCGAGCCGTTGCAAGGCTTCACCAGTTGAGCTCAAAAGCCTTATTCCCTGGTTCAGGCCTAAATAGCTGCGCGGAATAGTAGATCACTGAAAGGGAACTCAGCCCGGATTGCGCGATCTGATCATTCGCCAAACCAACCAAAACCACCAACCGGACTGAGCGATGCCGATCATAGCACCAATACCCCGTGGCGAACGACGCCTGATGCAGAAAGCTATTCATAAAACGCGCGATAAAAATCATGCCCGCAGACTCACGGCCATGCTGATGCTTCATCGGGGTGAACGGGTCAGCGATGTTGCCAGAACTCTCTGTTGTGCCCGTTCATCCGTTGGTCGCTGGATTAACTGGTTTACGCACTCAGGTATTGAAGGCCTGAAATCCTTACCCGCAGGGCGCTCCCGACGCTGGCCTTTTGAACATATCTGCACCCTGTTACGTGAGCTGATAAAGCATTCTCCCGGCGATTTTGGTTATCAACGTTCACGCTGGAGCACCGAATTACTGGCAATAAAAATCAATGAGATAACCGGTTGCCAGTTACATGCAGGAACCGTTCGCCGCTGGTTGCCATCTGCGGGGCTTGTATGGCGCAGGGCCGCGCCAACTCTGCGCATCCGTGACCCACATAAAGATGAAAAGATGGCGGTAATCCACAAAGCGCTGGATGAATGCAACGCAGAGCATCCGGTATTTTATGAAGATGAAGTGGATATTCACCTTAATCCTAAAATCGGTGCGGACTGGCAGTTGCGCGGACAGCAGAAACGGGTAGTGACGCCGGGGCAGAACGAAAAATACTATCTGGCCGGCGCACTGCACAGTGGCACGGGTAAAGTCAGCTACGTGGGCGGCAACAGCAAAAGTTCAGCGCTGTTTATCGCTCTGCTGAAGCACCTGAAAGCCACTTACCGGCGGGCGAAAACAATCACGCTGATCGTTGATAACTACATTATCCATAAAAGCCGCGAAACACAGCGCTGGTTGAAAGCAAATCCCAAGTTCAGGGTAATTTACCAGCCGGTTTACTCGCCGTGGGTGAATCATGTGGAACGGCTATGGCAGGCACTTCATGACACGATAACCCGTAATCATCAGTGCCGCTCAATGTGGCAGTTACTGAAAAAGGTCCGCCATTTTATGGAAACCGCCAGCCCATTCCCCGGAGGAAAACATGGTCAGGCAAAAGTGTAGCGGTATTAGGCGCAGCTATTTAGTAAATCCGCCCTATGGAGGGATAAAGTCCGGAACAGCTGCTGAAGACGCTTACTCAGGCTGCTGAGTATTTCTATTCTGGCATGTGCAGAAGCGGGCCACATTGCTGACCATTGATAGCGTATCAGGGCATCCAGAATCGCCATACCTTCATTGAAACCCTGTATACCTGCCTGTTGTGCCCTTGCCAAGGTATACCACGCCGCCGTCTGAAGCTCGACCCCATTGATATCGAAAAGGTTTAACGCCAGTTTTTCAACATTCCCCCAGTTCACATCCGGACGGGCAGGATGGGTGAGTTTAGCTAGTTCTTCACGTAATGATGAATAATCAGGCATTGAGCGCGGATCGTTTCCAGTCTTAAGATGGCGTTCGGTAGTGTAGGACATTGTGAAATCCGTATCGAATGAGGGTATGAGTTGATTAGATAAATTGATGGTTTTCCAGATGCTGCTGTTGTTTCAAGTGCCTGATCATCACTTTTCCCTCTGGCATAAACTCGGTCCCATACCGTACAAGTCCAATACCTCTCAGTTCCGCATCGATGGCGTAACGCAACTCACCTGGTACTTGCTGTTCAAGTAGGGTCACATTGAGTGACTGCAAACGAGGTTCATACTTGAGCAGGACACCGGCCAGCATTTCGATCAGCTCGTGGGCTGTCCCGGGCATGCCTTGCAGAATTTTGGTCATATCCGGCAAACCATAATCTGGTAGATGGGATACGGTACCGGCCCGGGCGTTCAAAATTCGCTGGATGTTATCCAGTACAGATAAAATGACCGGGTCTTCTTCGTTTACAACTTCAAGGGGAAGATCTCCTGTAAAGTTGCCAGTAAGAATTTCATATAATGAAGGTGATTTTCGGTCCATATTGATTTTTTTCCACACTCTATGCTGGTAATGGATAAGGCAAATCAATTTCGGGTGCGTCTGGTAACCAACGGCCTGATTTTTTCATTAAATACCCCAAAATCTCATCATTAGTTAAATTGACGTCAGACATTGAATCAATTTTGAACCAGTATTCAGGATAGTAGAATAGGTCTGAGGCACGTGGCTCTGAGAAATTCAACTCTATCAGGCTAAGAGCATAACCTTGTATCCTCGATGTCTTCAACGATGACTTTGGCATCGCGAAGCGGGTGTGAAGCCTGGAGATCATCGCCCGGATCGGTCATCTCGGTCACCAGACCTTTCACCCAGGTATTGAGCTCCAGCTCAAGCAGGCGACGGTCTTTGGTGGTACCGATATTTTCACGCTGGATGAGCTTCAGGTAGTGCGCGATACGTGACAACAGGAAGATGTATGGCAGACGGGAATTGATGCGGCTGTTGGCGGTCGCATCCGCAGTGTCGTACAACGCAGGCTTCTGGGCGGAGTTTGCGCTAAAGAAACAGGAATAATCTCTGTTTTTATAATAGCTTAGCGGAATGAATCCCAGATTCGAGAATTCAAACTCACGGGTTTCCGGTATCATCACTTCGGACGGGATTTTTACCTGATTACCGGTACCGAGGTCGTACAGATGGATAGGCAGATCCTGAACTGCACCGCCAGCCTGAGGGCCACGAATCTGGACGCACCAGCCATTATTGATAAAACTTTTCACCATATTGGCAGCAAAGGCAAAGGATGCATTCGTCCATAAATACTTCTCGTGATCAGGTCCCTTCACTTCCTCCACATAATTGAAACTGCGCACCGGGACGGTATCCGGACCATACGGCAAACGGCCCAACACACGTGGCATAGTCAGCCCAATGTAGCGGGAGTCCTCAGAGTCACGGAACGCTTTCCATTTGATATATTCAGCTCTGTCAAAATAGTTACCGATGTCTTTGATGGCCGCGACTTCTTCCATGCTGGATTTATGGAAGAATTTTGGTCCTACAGAACCAATAAACGGCATATGAGCGGCAGCTGAAACTTTTGATATATTACGGAGTAACGCTACATCCTGAGCGGAGGAATCGAACTCATACGACGAAATGATTGCGGCAATGGGCTCTCCGCCCGGTTGATCGTATTCCATCGAATAAGTATGGTGATAAAGACCGCTCTGGATAATCTCCGGAGCGTCTTCAAAATCCTGACGCAGATCGTCTTTAGAAACATCAAGTATTTCTATTTTTACATTCTGGCGGAAATCTGTGCGATCAACCGTGTGCTTAAGCCCGCGCCAGAGTGATTCTACGCGTTGAAACTCCGGGTGGTGCATAACTTCATCGAGCTGGCGACTGATTTGATAATCAAGCTCTGCGATATGCGAATCAAGCAATGATTTATCAAGCTTCTCAACTTTTTGGCCTGATTTTGAAATAACCTGCATAAAAACCTGAATGGCTGCGGTCACTCGCTCATCTGCCGAGGCATCGGCCATGACGCTGTCGTCTTGATATTCAGTAATGTCACCCAGGCGAGAAACTGGATTCAGATTAATTTTTTCAAACAGCGAGGCATACACGCTGTCTGGGTTATTCTCAAGTACAGTAGTGTTCCCCTGCACCGATTGTGTTTCAGTATTCACAGACATCAGCATCCTCTCTGTTAATCCATTAAAAAAACATTTTGCTGTTATTCGGCGGGTGCAAGGGCATTCAGCTCTTGTCTTAATTCTTCGCTCAGAGCCGGGTCTTTCAGTATGGTTTCAAGAGATCTGCGGAACTCGGCGTTATCCAGGAGGTTAGACTTTAGGTCTCTAAGGAGATTGCGCATGGCTAACATGGCACGAAGTTGAGGAATTTGCTTTGCTATTGCTTCAGGCTCGAAATCTTTCATTTCAGAAAAGCTGAGTTTGATATTTTCTTCAGAACCATCACCTCTCAGGGTGTTAGCAACATCAATGCTGACCTCTGGGTTAAGCTCGGACAGAACGCTATTAAAGTTGTTTTTGGAAATATTTAACTTACTGCGTTCAGAAAGCGGGAGGGTTTCTTTGCCGTTACTGAAGTCTCCCAACGCGAGAAGTTTTAAGGGCAACTCGACTTTCTTTTGGGCGGAACCCGTGTGCAGGTCAAGCTGGATGTTGACACGTGCTTTTGGCACTTCATTCTGGAAGCTGGAATCTGCCATATCATTCCCTTTGTTGGACAGTGGTGATAGTTACCACAAGGTATCTTTACAAAGCGATGATAGAACATATTGCTCACATAGATCAACTTTGCAGATCAAAGATCTGCAATTGGAATTTTATTAAGAGTTTTCCTCTGTTTTGTAACAGGGTGCACCTCTAGGAATTGGGGAAAAAGTGATCTTGACCCGCCATTTCCGGACAGCTTTTGTATCTTAAGTTAACGATGCCCGCTGCCGCCGGTATTCTCTCGGAGAGTGATATCCCAGCGCACTATGCGGGTGATTTTCATTGTAATGCGTGAACGCCGCTGCAAGGTTTCGCAGGGCTGTTCTCACATCCGGTTTCGGCATGAACGCGATATAGTCTTCCTTCATCGTCTTCACGAACCGTTCGGCCATGCCATTGCTCTGCGGGCTGCTCACCGCTGTTGTACATGGCTCCAGATTCAGCTCTTTGGCGAACCTCCGCGTTTCATGCGCGGTATATGCTGAACCGTTGTCCGTCAGCCACTGCACCGCTGTGTCGGGCAGCCTGTCGCCGAAGCGCTTTTCCACCGACCTCAGCATCACATCCTGCACGGTCGAACTGTCATAGCCTCCCGTGCTTGCTGCCCAGTCTATGGCCTCACGGTCGCAGCAGTCCAGCGCGAACGTTACCCGCAGTTTTTCGCCGTTGTCGCAGCCGAACTCGAAGCCATCTGAACACCAGCGCATATCGCTTTCTGCCACCGCTATCTTGCCCTTATGTTCACGCTTCGGTCGCTCTGGTTTGTGATGCAACAACAACAGGTTATGCTCGCTCATTATCCTGTAAAGCCGTTTGGCATTCACAGGTGGCTGTCCCTCTGTGCGACGTTGCTTGCGCAGGATGCCCCACACGCGTCGATAACCATAACTCGGCATATCGCTGATAATGTTGAGGATAGCCGACAGTATTTCTGCGTCTGCTTCTTCATTACGCCGGTTACAGCGCCTGTCCTGCCAGTCGGCAGAACGGTTAATCCGCAGTGACAGTTGCGCACGCGACACGCCCATGGTCCGGCTGACCATGGCTATTCCCCGTCCTTTGGCAACAAGGGCGCGTGCGCTATCCATTTTCGCGACTGACCGTACTCCACGGCTTCTTTCAGGATCTCAACTTCCATCGTCTTCTTGCCCAGAAGGCGCTGAAGCTCCCGGACCTGCTTCAGAGCAGCAGTAAGCTCAGAAGCAGGAACGACTTCCTCTCCAGCCGCAACGGCGGTGAGGCTGCCTTCCTGATATTGCTTCTTCCACTTAAACAGCAGGCTGGGCTGGATACCATGCAGGCGGGCGACATGGGAGACATTCATACCCGGCTCCATCGTCTGCTGGATAATGGCGATCTTCTCCTGAGGAGTTTTACGTTTACGGACTTCTTGCCCTAACAGGATCCCGGTCATCTCAAAATTGGTGTTAGTGTTAGACATATATTCAAGCCTATCTCTTATCTGGAGATACAGCTACTGTCTGGTGTTTCAGGGGGCTACATCAGAATTGGGGAAAAAGTTGTTTTGTTAACTGCTTATGTCGTCATTTGCAGGGCTATTAACTATAAGTAACTGTCCTGATGGTTGAATGTTGCATATGTGATCTTTTATTGACTTAGATCAATGCAATTGGTGTGGTCCCCACCTGGTGCGGATGTGTGCATTTGTACTGATAACTAACTGTAACAGTTACATTTTTTGTTACATGTCGGTGTGATGAAAAGTCCGAAAACTGACTTATAGGAAAAACATTTTAAGTAATGGAGTGGGCTTTATTTTAAAGATAATTAAGTGTTAAGAGTTGTCTGTCTAACTACCCATGGGTTTTGGCGAACAAAATCACGTACTCCACTTATACATGCGCTTGAGATGATGTCAAAATTCGGGTGATTTGATGAGACCATATTCCCGGTATTATCAAGAAGCATAATAGTACCCAAAGACCGAACCAGTTGATATTCATTAAACTTATGCTTTAGCATAGTTTGTAATCTATAAATTGTTTCACCTGAACTGTTACCTTCTATACCTACAACGGAAACAGTGCAGTTAAGTTCCGCACTATCAGATTGATTGTCGTACCAGAAATTATCGTTATAATTGGTTTTCTTTGCTAAGTCGAGTTTACCAGGCCATTTTACCCAAGCAGAAGAATTATTTTTTGACCGGAAGATTTGCTTCAACTGTTCTATTGGTGCGATCTGTTCAACAGACCATGAAGAATTAAATTCGTTAAGCAATAACTCTGGATCAATAACAGCAATAAAATCAAATTCCTCTTTAGTAATAGAGCTAGCTCGATCTTTAAGATAAAAAAGGCCCAGTTTATAACCCTTGTCACTTTTCCAGTTTGCCCCTACAGGCTGATAGTCTGTATTTATAAATGGCTTAAATGTGTGTGTATCAGGAGAAAAAATCACTGATGGTGCCAGAGTTCGCCCTCGGTTTCGGATTGGACTTACATAAATTTTTTCTCCATCACTTAACATTTCTATGATTGCTTTTGTCACAACTACTGAAATAGAAGGAACACATTTAGTTTGATTTTCGTGCCCGACATGCGACAACCTTCCATCCTCACTCTTCAGTACCTTTGCAAGGCAAGTCGGGCAATACTGTTGGTCTCTATCATGAACAGGCATAGCAAGACGACCGGAATCGTTAAGTACCAACTGAAGTAACGGATGATCCTCTTTCATCATGGTCATTTCTTCTCTTTCACCTTTCTGGGCTTTTCGTTTAACTGTCTCCATTGCCATGGAGGGACAGGGTTGGGGTCTGCCCATAACCCCTTTGCATCCTTGCGTGCTGCGGATTCATACTTGAGGTAGCTCGGGACAATGGCGTTATCTTCGAACCGATATACCCACGCATATCCGCTGTCCACCATAGAAGCGTTAATGTCATAACCATCTAACCAAATGGTCCCTAACATTCGGCCATAGATATCTACACCATGGTCGTTCACGGTAATGATTTTGGTTGCAATAGCTGTGGTTAAGGCCTGCTTTGCTTTTTGCCCAAAAGCTTGTTTGGATTCAGGAGCGTCTATACCATACATCCGTATTTTGATGGTTGTATTTTGAGCATCCAGCGCAGTTATGGTGTCACCGTCAACAATCTTAACCACCTTTGCCTCAAATGTTGTTGAGTTCCCCCAGGACGCCGCAGGGAATACAACGATCATGATTGGCAAAAGTAACTTTTTTAGATAACCCATCATTTCACCTGAATTTGTTGAGTGCAGACATGTATACACAAGGCAATTCACAGGCACTATTTTAACAAGTCATAAATTCCTGGACGGGCTAAAAACATATCATTTTGCAACTTAAAGCCAGAAAAATCACAATGAATTTAGAACCTGTACCAAAAAACAATCCAAATTAAGAGTGTTAATCTATCTCAAAGATATTATTCCTGAGAGAGTTTGGATGAAACGTAACACTCATGATCAAGAAAAAGACCTGAAAGATGTGGGTAAAGCTCCATCTTTGATCCACAAAACATTGTTAATAGCATCGACCATTTATGATCTTAAATATCTGGCTCAGGTTTTAAATGATGAAAATGGCAGTAATTGGTCCCGTGCCTCGCTTAAGCGTCAGGTTAAAGGAAAGCCTGAGCATTGTGAGCTGAGTATCACTGATGGACGTTATCTACAGTCTTTAATTCCTTCCCGACCTACTAATTACGAGGACAGGAAATTTAGCTTTATCGATTTGTTTGCAGGGATAGGTGGACTACGAAGCGGATTCGATGCCATCGGTGGAAAATGTCTTTTCACGAGTGAATGGAATACTTATTCCAGCCGTACTTACCGGGCGAACTGGTATTGCGATGAGAACGAGCACCGCTTCAATTCAGATATCCGTGACATCACGCTTAGCAACCGGCCCGAAGTTTCTGATGAAGAGGCATACAAGTTTATCGATACATCTATCCCGGATCATGATGTACTTCTTGCGGGGTTTCCGTGTCAGCCATTCAGCATTGCCGGTGTCAGTAAAAAGAACTCTTTGGGACGCAAACACGGTTTCGAGTGCGACACTCAGGGTACGCTCTTCTTTGATGTGGCCAGGATCATCCGGGCAAAACAACCGGCAATTTTTGTTCTGGAAAACGTTAAAAATCTGAAGAGTCACGATAAGGGTAATACTTTTAACATCATCATGAAAACGCTGGAAGAGCTTGGCTACGACGTCGCAAACAGCGAAAGCATGGGCGCGGATGATCCTAAAGTCATCGACGGCCGTCATTTCCGACCCCAGCACCGTGAGCGTATCGTCCTTATTGGTTTTCGCCGCGACCTGCGCCTGAAAGACGGTTTTTCTCTAAGAGACATTAAAGACTTTTATCCGGACAAGCGCCCTTCTCTCTCCGATTTACTGGAACCGACGGTAGATAGTAAATACATCCTCTCCCCTAAACTCTGGGAGTACTTATACAACTATGCAAAGAAACATGCAGCAAAAGGCAATGGTTTTGGTTTTGGGCTTGTAGATCCTTCCAATGTTAATAGTGTCACCAGAACCCTCTCAAGCCGCTATATGAAAGACGGATCTGAAATTCTTATTGATCGGGGTTGGTCCCATGAGCTGGGAGAGTCTGATTTCCATAACCCGGACAATATGGATCGTCGGCCACGCATGCTAACGCCACGTGAATGCAGCAGGCTTATGGGCTTCGATAAACCCGGGGAAAGTGTTTTCCGTATACCTGTGTCCAATACACAGGCTTACAGACAGTTTGGGAACTCAGTGATAGTTGATGTCTTTGCAGCCGTCGCTAAATTGTTGAAGTCACGAATTGATTATGTTGCTTCCTTGCGATTGCGGAAGTCATACGATGAAGTGTGCTGAACTAAGCTCATTTATCAATTTAAATGCTTAAGATTGTTGTAATAATGTCAGAGGTCAACCATGACGTATTTCGAATCAGCTGAAGGTGAGACGGTATCTAAAGAACGAGCATTACAAGAACTGTCCAGGCATTGCGTTCCCGAAACAGATTTCGAAGAATTCTTTAGCGACATGGGCGTAAAGGAACAGTATGACGCTCAGGAAGTGTTGCTCTGGTTGGGATATTAAACTTCCTGTTTAGGAGACTACTATGAGCCAAAAATTCGCAGTGATGATTGCTTACGACGACGATCCAAACGTCAAAAGGTATTCACCTGACTTTCAAACGCAGGATGAGTTTGCTAAAGGGTGGCAGTCGGCTCTTAAAAAAGCACACCACACCTCAGGTCAAAAATCAGTCATCACCTGCGGATGTCGTGGAAAAGGAGAAAAGCGACTTTATGTTCGTGCTTTACCGAACGGTGATGCCTTTATTCTCGTCAAAGCCGCTAACACGGGCATTGAGCATGATCCTTCCTGTGTATTCTTCTCCCTTGATGCCCGGCATACCGGCCTGAAAGGATATGCGAGTGGTGTGGTCCGGATTACAACCGAAGGTGATATGGCTGTAAGGCTCGGTATCGGTATGACAGAGAAAGATCCTCCTGAAAAATCAGAAGTGCCTCCCCTGCCCCATCTTCAGCGACCAGAAGGTGGTCAGGCCTCAATGACCCTCCTGGGCTTGCTTAGTCTTTTGTGGACAGAGTCTGGTCTGAATGTCTGGTACCCGAAAATGGCAGGGAAACGTAACGATTCACTGGTACGGTATCGTCTGCTTGAAACCGCTAAACAAATTCGTACCGGCAGAGCCTGCATAGGTGACCATTTATTCATTGGTGTACCTGACCCGAAACAACCTGTCGCTCAGTCGCAGATTCAGCGTCTTTCATCACAGGCGATGAGTGATAAACGTCTCATGCTCCTGTCAGTTTTACCTCGCTACGATGCTGAAAAGCATGAGAAGCCACTTAAATTTTTACCCCTGCGGAATTTTGGGGGGCTACCGCTGATTTTTTTCAATTCAGAAGGCCATTGGGACAGCGTAAAGAAACGATTTTCATCGGAGTACGCAGCATGGAAATCCGGAGCGAAAATAGTTGTCTTTGCGTTGACGTCACCAGCTGCGGTAACCGGCAGAGGCCCTTCTGTAAGAGCTCATCAAATTGTGCTGATGCACGTTAGCGAGAACTGGATACCTCTGGACTCCTCCTATGAGGCGGTTGTTGCAGAAAAGCTGGATGCAGAGCACCGGCAGTACGTTAAGCCCATGCGTTATGATGCGAGTATTAGTGAGGTGTTCCCTGACTTCTACCTGCTCGACACAAAAAGCGATAAGCCGTTCCCGATGGAAGTATTTGGTATGGCCACTCCTGCTTATCTGGCCCGAAAGCAACTCAAAAAAGATTATTACAACCGTGAATATGGGCCTTATGGATGGTGGCACTGGGATGCGACCACAGCATCTGAAACTATGGTGCTGCCTCATTTTCCAGATTCACGCAAACCTCTTTCAACTGACACACCTGCTTAAAATGGAGAAAAAATGTCCTACATGCTTTCGCTAAGCGAACAGACAAAACTGAACGCTTTCCTGTCAGGGATCCTAGATGATTACAAGACTGGGGTTATCACTCAGATACAAGCTGTTGGTAAAATCGGTAACGTGTTTTCTGCTCTGGAAAGTGGAGACTCAAAAAAGGTAGTGCATTTGTTGACTGAAGGACGAAAACTCCTGCCGACGGGCTGAATGTCCGCAGAAGTTCTACTGTGCCAGGGGATACAGAGAAGTGTATCAACCTGGCTTCATTTATCATGATGTTTTTCTGCTACGCGGCTGTTTTGACTTTCCAGTACCTCCCCCTGCCATTGCACCAGTCAATGTATCAATGGTGCCTTTTAGGGATTCTGAGATTGTTTTCTCCGCCTCCAGGGAAGCTTCCAGCTTCATTACTTTGGCCTGGAGCGTTTTGAGTTCATTGATTTGTTCAGCCACTTCCGCTTCATAGCCCTGGCTGACCAAAGTTACTTTATTCAGGTCGGCGCTCAGCGACTCGTTTAGTTTATGGAGTTCAGTAAGCTCGGCATTCACCGCCACCAGGTCACCCTCCTTCCCGGATAGTGCACTTTTCAGCTCAGAACAAAGGGTCTGTGCAGCAATAAATTCCTGTTCAAACCTGTCCCTCTCTGCCTTTGTATCTGACACTGTCTGACTTAACTGGTCGCATTGTCTTAAAAGACCAGCATTATCAGAACGCTGAGAGTTGATCTCTTCGTTCAGTTTTTTTTGATATTCAAGGTGACCAGCGATCTCTGTTTTACGTTCAGCCAGTTGCTGGGAGAGTGAGTCATTAGACTGCTGTGCGAGGCTTAATTCATGCCGTGTGCTATCTAACTGGTGATGGCAGGTTTCGAGTTCTGCTTCGGCAACATTCAGCCTTGTTTCTAACTCCTTGACGGTACTGTCCCGGATCTCTAATCGACCCTGTAGCGCCTGATTCTCAAGTTTCAGCTCATCCATATCGGTAGCGCTTTGCTCAAGCCGCTGTAACAGCTGCGTTACCTCCTCCTCCAGCTGCATGCTACGTGCTTCAGCTTTTTTAACACTATCATTCTGTATTGCGGTATAGCTTCTACGGTAGTGCCAGGTGATGTACGAGATAATATCGCCGAGTGCAACCTTTACCTCATCGGGTATATCCAGGTAACGGGCCTCTTCAGGAACCTCTTTAACATACTTCTGGTACTCCGCGAACATCTCCTGTGACCTTGCAAACGAGCCGCCAACAGCGTTTCTGAGCCAGTGAACTTTGAAGCTCAGATCGATATTTTCCGGGTTAATTTCTTTCTCTTTGCACAGACGTTCGATTGCATTGAAGTAATCGATCATCGCGATAGATGAGTGCCTTGAACGACCCATTTCCTTTGATTTTTCAGTGGATTCGCTGCGGATGTCATTCTGCACCTCTGGCGGGGTAGCATCGTTCAGGCTTTTTTCTTTATCATTTTCGATCATCATTTTTTTCCTGCGGCCGGAAGCTGGTTTGCAAAATAAATGCTGATAAGATCGTTCAGAGCATTCAGAAGCGAGATACTGTCGATGCAAATGTGAACGTTTCCATTCTCAAACAGGCGACACCGCCAGCCATTCTCATCACTGACCTCGCCTGTGAATTCTGTATTTCTCATGGCCGTCAGCCTGTCGACCATACTCAGCCCACCGCCGGTTGCAGGTGTTGGAGTATCAGAACAGATGCATACAATATTCTCAAAGTCGCGTAAACAAAAGTGATTGTCCTGCGAGAAACCGTTGTACCTCAGCACTTTCACACCAGGAAAAATCCCCCGAAGAACAAGCTTTTTTGGCATTGTATATTGCCTGGCATTGCTTTTGAAACTTCGGTCTAGCTTGTTGAGAACATCAACGAAACCTTCTGCAAGCGTGTCTCGTCTGTTAGCCAGTGCATGCTGTAATGTTCCCTTAACAATCTCCAGGGAAGCGACGGGCGGATCCGTACGTAGGGATTCGTTAAAGGCTTCTTTTTGCTTATGGTTCCAGTACCGGTCCATACCTGTTTCTTCAAAGAGCCTTTTCCACGTTTTACGGTCAATTTCCTTACGCCCCTCCTCGATGGTGCGATCCAGTGACGACGGAAGACCAAATGCGTTGGGCTGCATAATTCTGCTGGTGAAGAGAGAGAAACCGCACAGTTCCGACGCTTCCGAGATTAACCGCATCCCTTCTTCGAATTTCTGCATGGCCATATCCCGGGCGCTGATGAGCCGCCCTGTCCGGCTCGCCGGTACTGGCTCAGAACCCTGGTTATGAGTCATTTTACACTCCATTTTGGTATGTTAGAACAATTTGAATTGAGCAAAGGTAGTTACCCTCTAAAACCTATAGAATTTACGTAGAAACGCGTTTAGTAAAGTCTTTACTAATTACTAATGACTAACATATTAGCACTTTCAGATATGCCAGCAACAACCCCAGCCAGTGAAATAATGTGATGAGCCCATTAAATGGGTGTAATCATTCTATCTGGTTGATATTTAAAGTTTTTAATTGTCAGCTTTATGTATGCCTGTGGGATTTACTCCTAATTAAATCCCATAGTATGAAAATTAGGCATTTGTAGGCTTTTACGACGTGACGTTGTCACGTATATCAATGGAATTTAGTCACTAGTAAAGAGTTAACTAGTGACAATCTGTCTGATCGGTGTGCTTGAACGGTGCACTCCAGGCCGGATATAAAAATTGATGAGAGATATACAGAAAATGATGGACTGGCTTAATAAGCCAACCTTTCTTGCGAGGATTGATGCTGTTGAACACGCTATAAAGCGAAAATGCTCCTTTTTAACCTATAGGTAGGGCACTATGAGTAAGATACAATCAAATCGCCAGACAGATGGTTATTACATGATGATCAAAGCGGGCTAATACATGCGTTATCGCTGAGACGAGGCTTCAATGACAAATACACTTGACCCATCACTCGAGCAAATCGAAATGTGGCGCAGAGCTACCGGTTCCGAAGGTGGACTCAACGAATACCGCAACTGGATTCTGGAAAACAGAATGAGATTTACAGCATACGGTATTCATACCGTTATCGTCGAAGGTGAGGCGAAGCATATAACAGCGCTTGATGATGTTACCCTCTGTAACGAGTGGGCGAAGCTTAAAAGAGAAAACAATAGGCTTTACGCAGCAAATGAAAAAATTTGCTCTGGCTGGCGTGGTTTTGTGTTGCGTTTGTTAGGAATAACACTGCCATGCAGAAAACCGGTCATCTTACTGGGGGCAGATGGGAAGAATCAAAATGATGCCGTGAAAGGGGCTGATTTGTAATTTTCAGGCGAACCCACCGTTCTTAGAAAGCTGTTCTATGGGTATGTAAGGTAGATAATGATCTCTGAACGCTCAGTACACTTAATCACTTCCTGTACAAAGGGCAAGAATCATCAGGGCCACGTCTGGCCGACATTGGACATAGATCCAAAACAAACTCCGGACGACGCAGCATATGCCTGGAGTAACATTGTAGACGACGCCAGAAGTAATCAGGCGGTACCGGCGTTGTCCTTGTATTCAGGTAATCACTGGTCTACGGCAAAGGAAATTTTAAACTCAACCAGAAATCTGGAGTTGTGGATAATCTCTGCCGGGATGGGGTTTTTAAATAGTCGAGATCGGGTGCCCTCTTACGAGGCGACATTTCATCAAGTACCATTCAGGCATGATCTCTGGTGGAAAGCCCTTACAAAATCACTAGGAAAGCATAACCGTTGCGCAACTATAAGCCAGTTAATGCAGTCCAGTCCGAATGATGAATATTTGATTGCGGCTTCGCCTGTTTATATTGCTGCCGTCCAGAATGACATCCTGAAGGGCATCGAGAGTTTGACTCATCCTCTTACGCAACTAACGATCGTGACATCAGGGGCATATGCTGGCCCACTTGAAGAATACTTAATTAAGAGTTCTTCAAGAATGATGAAAGACCTGGAGTGCAATATGGTGTGCCTGAATATAAAACTGGCTCAATACATACTTAAAAGTGGTAGTCGTTAGAACTAGCCTGTTAATGATACAATTCTCCTGTATTTTTAGGTTTATAAAAGGTCTTAAATATGTTCAAAAACAGATTCTCTTTCTTGTGTCTTACTGTCGCATCGTCACTTGCGCTTACTGCCTGCGATGTAGTTGATGCAGCTTATGACGAGACTTTCAATGATAATGCACCCGAAATTGTAATAGCTGGAGGATTCAAAATTGATATCCAAGGTAATGCAGTTCCGGTTGAGGGATATGATAATTGCTCTTTGAATACTCTTCAGGGAAGCGTTGATACGGATAAATCAAATTGTATTGTTCTGGATAGAACGCGTAAAAAAGTACCGGTTCTAGTTCATTTGTCATCCGGTCCCGTCAAAGAAGAATGGAAGATCGAGTACCTGGTTGAAAAAAACAAATCCGGAAAAAATTTCATCCAAACTCGTATGATTAGACCTGACGGTAACTTTGTAGTGCCTGCATCCTCAGAACGAGGGATCTTTAGTGGCAAGCATTACAGTCAAGCCAGCTAAGTCAAGTCTGTACGTTCAAACAGAAAAAAGGTTTCTTAAAAATGACGTTATCTGCTGCGTTGCAAGGCACTTTTAAAGAGATGAGGAAAGACAATACAGTAGGCATCTCAGTTCAAACTTGTTCTGATATTTTTGACAGCAATGTTCCTCCGGCTTATGTTTTCTGGCTTTATCGTCTCAAAGCGGGAGAAACTTTGCCGCGCGGAAGGTTTTTCAGAAAAAGAAAGCCAATCATCAATGTCATGGCAGTTGTTCATGATACTGCATCCGAAAAATAAAGGCGCTAGCAGAAAAGTAACTTTTATGAACGTAATTGCAGCTGGGATTTTTTGCTTTATTTTTTACCCTTCAGCTTTCGCTTATGCTTGTTATAAAAAGAGATGGCTAGAGTGGATTTTTCTTACTTTAATTATGATTTTTGCTTCTGCCATTTCGATTCAACAATACAATGATGCGAATTTTGTAAGTGAGTTAAATTACCCTGTGTTTATCTCCTCCATATATGGACTGTCACTGGCATGGTTTCCTTTTCCGGTTGCTTATATTGTTCTGCGCTTCCTTCTTGATGATTTACAGCATGAGTACCCTAAACAGTGAGCAGATTTTAAGACTCATGAACAACATCGAATGCACGAATCAGTCTGCAAAAGGAAGATAAGGAGTATTCTTAGCAAGATATCTTTGTACCTGAAGACATAAAGCTGGCATCTTTTTCCTTATAGAGTGTATTATGATTAAGTAAATCCTTATCAAAGAATTAGAAAGTGAGGTCGTATGTCTGAAGCACTCAAATCGTTAAACAATATTCGTACTCTTCGCGCCCAGGGCCGCGAGCTGCCTTTAGAAGTACTTGAGGAAATCCTCGAAAAGCTTAATGTCATTGTTGATGAGCGTCGTCAGGAAGAATCATCCAAAGCTGCCGAACTGCAAGCTCGTCAGGAGAAACTTGACGCCCTGCGTAAGTTAATGGAAGAAGATGGTATCAACCCGGAAGAGCTGCTGGGCTCATTCCAGGCCAAATCTACGGCTCCCAAGAAAAGCCGTGAGCCACGCCCGGCCAAATACTCATTTACTGATGAAAATGGCGAAACAAAAACATGGACTGGAAAGGGCCGTACCCCCAAAGCTCTGGCAGAACAAATTGCAGCCGGTAAAAGTCTTGATGATTTCCTGATCTAACTTTTGCCACCAGTTTTGAGAGAGGCCACTTCGGTGGCCTTTTCTCATACGGAATCAATTTTCAGGTACAGAAAATATGAAAAATTCAGAACCTAAGAGCTGTGATCCCTATGTGGACAGTTTGATTAGAAATGCAGATGCAAAGGAAGCCCGGTCATTTCTCAAAATATTGAAGCCCTTACCATTCCTTATCGTTATCATCGCTGTATTCTTTTTTTGTGTCTCGTTTTCCCGTTTATTATCCCAGGTCGCGTAAAACCTTTTTAAAGACTCTTCTTTACCAGATACGCTCCCTCACCGGGATGGTTTCAACCTCTTCAGTTTCCCATATTGGCAAAACCGTCAGGAAATAAGACGGTACCCTCCACGCTTTCCATTAAAGCGGGATGACGACGCCCAGTTCTTACGACCAGACTCCACGTTTTCGATTAGGATGCCTTTGGGCCCTTCTAACGAGGCCACCTCAACAACTCGCACTTTCCGGATCAGTCTTGGATCCACTTCTTCCCAGATCTGGCCAACTGTAATTTCTTTTTGGGTTTGCATTTAATCTCTCGCTGTCATTTAGTGAACAAGACTAATCCTCGCCGTGGTTCAGCTTATGGCTTTATTTACGCTGACGATCCTTAGCCTTAAATTTTTGCCATCGTATCCGAAGGTTTTCGATGTTAACCGGAACTTGCATGCGTGTCGTCTCTATCTCATTCCCATGCCATTTCAGGAGATCATCATCCAACTCCCGAGCCTCCCGGCTGAAGTAAATTTTCATAGTGTCAGGGTTTATGGCGCAATGGTCATTGTCGAACAGTGTATGGATATCACGGCGAAGTAAAATTCCGTTCGTTACGTCGGGAATGCCTTCTTCATGACGGGGCGTTAAGTGCGCGGCCTCAGTACGCCAGGGGGACCTTACGCCGGTGACAACACATCGCCCGTAGCAATTCAACCTAACATCCCGGGCGAAAGGGCCTTGGTCAGGACTGGTGACAGAAGTACATTCCTGGCCCTCTTTGTAGATACGCTTCGGGAAGTCGATAGTGGTTTGAGCTGTTTGGGAAAGTGACACATACGTAACCCCTTTATATCTCCTAATCCCCCCATTAAAAGTGGTAGGAATCGAGCTAGTTATGGCCACCAGTTTCACATCGCCCATTTCGACGATCTTTAGGCTCTTATTAGCGGCTACATGTAACTGGATGAATTTACCTACGAACACATCATGGTTCTCATCTTGTCTTTCAACACACAAAACGACATGGTCGAAGGTTCTCTTGTCAGAGATTACCCAGTTGCCGGTTTTCACACGGCCTGCTTCACTCACCCCTGCGGTAAGATCGGGTATGAGCGTCCCCTGCATGCCGTCAGTTCGAATTGAAAGAATTTCTCCCGATAAACCCAGCTCTGCAAGCTCACTAATAAACGGTCTTTTCTTCCGGCTTACCGGTTTTGGCTTCGTCATTTTCATCTTTGCTGTAGCACCTCAGTACCCCATTGCTCGTTCCTGGCGGGACAGCCGTTCATCAGCTGCCTGAAGACGCTCATCACGCCGCCGTGCTGCCAGAACCCGTCGTTCTGAAAAAGACATAGCCGCTACGTTTGGTACGCTGAGCTTACCGTCACCGGCACAAACGTCACAGCGAACATCAAATGCTCCGGCAAAATACTTTTCACGCATTTCTGGCTCCCACTCAGCCATTTCTGATTGGGTGAATCCATTTTCAAAGGCCGGGTTTTCCATGGTCCCGTGGCCTTCGCACTGGTGACAGATTATGTACTTAAATTTGCGCATGTAACGCTCCTGTATATGATGGATGAACCACTCTCGTTCAGGGTTATGGCGAAATGTTATCGCCGCAGCGAGAGATTCACTCTTGCTATCAATATTCCTGAAGGTTGTCCGCCTGATTTCAGGGTAAGCATTCATTCACTGGCCGGTTCTACCTTATTATTCATGCAGATTAAAGTAGTTGTGCATGCTACTGCTGTCACCTTCCTTGACAAAGTAAGCAAAGTTTGAAAAATTTAACACCGACGAAAGGCCATACCTTCGTTAGTGTGCGAAAGCCGCTTGCGAGCGACGGAATAGGTGAAAGCTTTAGTCAGGGTTAATTACCCTGTCTGCGGTGATGGGATGGCTCAGGCGTATATCATCACTCCTTCCAAAGTCCGTACACACTCTTTTAGCCTTTGCAGAAATGCAGGGGCTGTTTCATATCAGACAAGCGCAATGAAATTTTCAAATGCTTTCCAGAAATTCAAAGGCCTTAAGCTTTATCTGTATCTTACGGTCCCCGCACGGAAAGTAACTTTCCTGAACAGGAACCGCATCGCCAGTCTTAACTTTCGAAACGGTTAAAGTTACACCAGGCTGTAAATGGTGAAACGGTTTTTGAAGCCCATGTAACACCGCTGTCAGAAAGATAACTAGCCCCAAGACGTCTAACCTCTTTTTGATGAAGAGCTAATTCTTTCGGATCGGCAATATCCTCCACCACACTCATCATGGCCCTCTGAACTCCGGGAGATGCCATTGAATAAGCTGTCGAGCTTACAACTGCATTTTTCAGGATTGCCACTCTTTCTTTTTCTGGTCGTCCATTGTCAGACGTATTCGCATAAGTTGTACCGGCAATCAACAACGGAAGGCTGGCATTGGCACAGAAATGCATAACGCGTTTTTGCTGGAGCTGTAATTCAGTGGCTGCAAATGCTTTACCACATCCGAGGATCCCGATAATCATCACTAACGCTGCTTTATTCATAAAATTGAAACCGTCCTTATTAAACTTTAAATGTTGCGGTTAACACTGTGTGGAGATGTATGGACTGGATAATACTCACACGCCTGCGCCTGCCAGTATACGGGCTCAGGTATTAAACCTAAGAGATCTGGTGCACCGGTTTTTACCTTTTCATTTCGGTTTTATCTTGAGCCTGGCTCTTGAGTTTAAATTTATAGGTATGGCGCATGCAGGTTTCACTGACGGGTTTTCTCCCATCCTGGTTGTAACCATCATTGTTCCTGAGCCAGGCCCTGGTATCCTGCCCAGCGTACGGCCAGCCGCTCTAAGTCCAGATCGTACACCAGCGGTGTGATTTTACGGCCTTCGAACAGCTCGCCCAGCTCAATGCCTGGCTTAAAATGAACGGTCAGGGTGGCCGGATCTATGCCCATGAGATCGGCATCAAACAGCGCATGCATTGTCGGTGTCATCAGGATGCCGTTAGACGGATTGTACCGGGTTCCATGTTCAATGTGTGCCGCATCCAGGACACCGCCATTAACCCAACCGGTTACCGCACAACGGCCCGCGAAATTCTCGATGAGCAGAGCTTTGAATTTACCCTGTGCCACGCCACTACGTTGCGTCACTATACGCTCGCAGTGCTCACCCATGATATCTACGTCAGGTTTACGCATCGGCTCGTTGGTGGCCGTCTCAGCTTGTTTAAGGCTGGAACGTGGATAGGCCAGGTTATATGCTGCGCCTGTGGTCATTTGCTCGATAACCGCAGGCGCATATCCTTCGGCTTCGAGCTTACGATATGCAGCCCGGTAGTCTCTTTGGGTTTTCAGCGGGTAAATGTTTCCGCCTTTACCATCGAAAGCGATAAACCAGAAATCGTCCGTGCCGGTTTTCAGATTTCTGCAACGTTTCAGATGCCATCCGCCTTCTCTCGCCCAGATGGTACGGTTATTTCTGGCATTCGTTTTGTCATAACCGTTCTCGTCAAGCCAGCTGTCAAAGCTGGTCAGCCCCAGATCCTGAACCTCCAGAGAAGGCACTCGAATGACCTGCAAGGTATGGCGGGGTCTTGGCTCTCTCATCTTGATCTCTTCCTAGCGCTGGTCTGGGAAATACGGATATTGCGGGCCATATTCATAGTCATGCGGGCCTGGCTCAACTTCCCAGAATGGACGGCCGCTAATTGTCTTTGGACCGCGCTCGTTTACGATGTCTTCTACATCCTGAATATTAAATGGCATCGTTGCCAGTAACAGCTGATCTTCGGGTGTCAGCGTCACAGTTGCACCGTCGATACGGCTGTAAAGGTCGGCAAACTGTTTACCTGCACCGTGCAACCGGTGCTCCGCTACACTTCTGATTGCGTGTAAGTCCAGCTCCGCCGCTTCCATGCGATCCACGTATAGTTTCATTTCTTTACGCAAAGCGCTCAGCTCACGGGTTTTAATAAATCCGTAGGCGTACCCACCCAGGGCGATAACTGCAATGATTGCTAAAATAGCCATTTATTTTCTCTTACGTTACTGCGGCCGCCGCTTTAGTCTTAATGTGAAGCCTGGGAATTCGCTGAATGAAGAATACGTTTTCACCCCCAGACCGACAGCTGTTAAGGCGCGATCCCAACACTCCATTTGTAAGTATCAGGCCCATCTTCTCCGCTGGTGGCATCAGCTACAATTTGAGCATAACGTTCTCCAGCCAGTTCTCTTACCATCTGATCCACCACCCAGGGCGAGATCGTGAACATTTTGTTAAAAATTAAAAATAGTTTTTTGCCTACAAAACAAATACTTATAGGCCTGTGATATGCAGTTAACTTTATAGTCAGGATCGCCTTCACACTTTTTAATCGTCACTGCACGTCATTTCAGCTCAAAAAATGCGCATGAAATCCAAAAAATGATAATTTCCATGATTTCCATAGTTAACAATTTGCTCACATCCTCACCCTGAAATTTGACCTGGTGATCCGGCTGTGATCTCATGCTCCTTTTCAGGAGTGCTCTCATGTCTATTGATGCCGTTTTCGCTCAGTTCTTCGACAATATTCACGACCCTCGCCAGCATGCCAAGATTTATTATCCCTTCTACGATGTCCTGTTTCTCACCGTCTGTGCCGTGATCGGCGGGGCTGAGGGCTGGGAAGATATTGAGGATTTCGGCGAGGTTCATCTTCCCTGGTTTCAATCCAAGGGACTGTTTAAAAACGGCATTCCTGTCCATGACACCATTGCCAGGATCATCTCCGGCATCAAACCAGAGCCGTTTCAGGCCGCCTTTGTGCGGTGGACTCAAGCCATTAACCAGCACACCGATGGCGCCCTGGTCGCTATCGATGGCAAAACCCTGCGCAGTTCCTATGACCGTGAGGATCGAACGTCGACCATTCACATGGTCAGTGCCTATGCCGCCGCCAATAAGCTGGTGCTCGGACAGATAAAAACCGACGCCAAGTCCAATGAAATTACCGCTATTCCCGAGTTGCTGGCGCTGCTCGACATCAAAGGCTGCCTGGTATCCATCGATGCGATGGGGTGCCAGACCGAGATCGCCGAGACCATCCTTCAGCAAGGTGGCGATTACTTATTGGCCGTCAAAGGCAACCAACCCAAGTTGTTCGAGGCGGTTCGACAGGCCCTCGCCCCGCTGGCGGCCACCCCGTTATGCGCAGAGACGATGACGCTTGAGAAGGCTCATGGCCGCATCGATGGTCGTGAGTACCATGTCATGGCGGCGGGCGAGTTGGCCGCCCAGTTTCCTCATTGGAAACAGTTGCACAGCATTGGCGTGGCCATCTCCTATCGCGTTGAAAATATGCAAAAAATTACCATAGAGCAGCGTTATTTCATCAGTTCCAAAGCGTTGGTGCAGGATGAGTTTGCGCGAGCGGTGCGTGGGCACTGGGCCATCGAAAATAGCCTGCACTGGGTGCTGGACGTCACGATGGGCGAGGATGATTGCCCGATTTATCGCGGTGATGCCGCAGAGATTTTGGCGTGCATCCGGCACATGGGGCTGAACATGCTCAGGGCCGAGACTTCACGCAAGGCGAGCGTAAGACGGAAGCAAAAAATCGCAGGAATGAGCAGTGAATATCTGGAAACGGTACTCAATGCGGGTCTCAAAAAACTGGGTGAAATTTAACAAAATGTTCACGCTCTCACCCTGATCCACCACCCATTGCAGATGATGCATTTCATCGGTTCCGCCGTAACGACAAGCCAACTCAATAGCCCGCTCTATTCTTTTTTGTTCTTCAGTCATACTGAATCCTCACGCTTACATCAGCTATTCTGAAAACATGCCCACTATAAATTGCGGCTGTTATTTCTCAGCCAGGCGCCTGCATTGCTGCCTCATTCCATCAAAAATACTTTCCGCAAGCTGCTGGGGGAACTGGTCCGGAAGAAGCCCGCTAACACGTTCAATGACACCTGGGGTTCTGGCGATGATTTCCTCTATCATCGCCTCTGTCTGCTGTTTACTCAGGCCGGTTATCTCACCATGTCTGATCCAGTGGCGTCGTTGTATTCGATATATCTGGTAATAGTTGCTACTGCCACGTACGGCCATCGCCAGTTTGCACTTCTGCCAGGATATCTGATTGTTCCCATGACCGATCACCGGCCATGCCGACAACACATCATAGAGTGGTGTTAGGTGATATCGTCCCTGTGGCCCAATAGAAATACTGAAATTTTTAGCGTGGCCATCTGTTGCGGCCATCATCCAGAAAATTATCTGCGCCATAAAAAACTGCGCTTTGTCATGCTCAGCGCGGTCTGAATTACTCAGAACTTCCATAATTTCCGATATACCTGGCCCGCCGTCCGCCTGATATTTTCGTAATGGCGAAACGCCCAGGGCCTGACACATATCTTCCTGGGGTAAACGAATGATCCATTGTCCGTCTCCTGACCATTTTCGGTCAAAACGTTCTACCACCAGCGCTTTCTGATCTTCAAAGTGAGCAATCTGCGTTCTTGCCACGGGGAGCCCGTACTGTTCGAGAAGTACCGAGCAGAGCCATTCATTTTCAACCGACGAGCTCATGTCGGCTTTCATGTTCCCCACAAGTCCGAGCGGTAGCTTGAATATATGCGTCGTTGGTGTATTACCCTCCGGCATACACCACCGATCTTCATGCCACAGTAGGGCTGTTTTCTCCTGAGCACCGGCAATCGATAAACGTAAGTCGTCGTTATCTTCTGGCCTGCCCGGTAGCAATGTCTCCGTGGTATTACGCAAAGTTGCCGCAATTTCTGATTCAGTAAGAGGGTGATACTTCACGGAATATAAATCTGTGGGTTCGTCTCCGTCATGAAGCAGCTGTATCGCGCCCACGCAGTCTTTTCCCAGCTCCGTCAGCAGATCAAAAGGCTCCAGGCTATCGGCCTTGTAACGCATTGCCAGACGTCTGCGTATGCCTTCGCTGTCCGGGAGTAAATTATCAAAATAGTCACGTACCACATTTCCACGCCAGACCTGGTTCCCGGGAGTAAAAGGAATGGACAATGACAGCGGCCTTCCCTGTTCGTCAGCACTCCATTCAGGAAGGTATTGTAAGCTGTCAACCCCTTTACTTTTTTCCCAGTATCCGACTTTGATTCCGTTCATCCAGATTGCCAGACGCTGCTGTTTACGGCTCATATCGTTACCATTTCTCCTGTCGTGCAGGTGAGTTTGATTTAAGCGTTTCTTCCGTCTGCTTACTATCTGAAGAGGTGGCCGTCGAGGAGAAGCTGATTTTTACACCTAGGACGGAAAACACCTTGAATAGCCGTTCAATGCTCGCACTGGCAGGGTTGGCTTCCAGACGTGAGTATGTCTGTTGTGTGACGCCTAACCTTTCGGACAGGTCTTTTTGCGTCAGGCCATTCGCCTTGCGAAAACCAATGAGCAAGGGACGCAGCTGGTTGAGCGTGTTTAACGGGTATTCATTATTGATCATAAGCTGGCCTCGGTAGTTTCCTCTGATACACCTTGCAGGCTGTTTTCTAAACATACACCCTAAAAGCTGTAATATCAAATTAACAGCCTAAAAGCTGTAATATCAAATTAACAGCCTAAAAGCTGTTAAATATAGAATACAACTTTTAGGCTGTTACTAAGTGGCAGCATAGATCTTTATGACGTTTGATATGAGAGAACTATCGATAATAAGCCGTTACGCTCGAACAGCATCCGGTAAGAGAGCTGACAGGTCAGGTTCATCGGTAAACGAGAAGCGGAGTATCTTATGGCCCCTGTTGTTAGCTGTATAAGTAACTATGACCTACTCTCTGCCTCGGGGAGGAGGCAGAGAGAGAATTAAAAGCAAATGCAGACATTTTTAGCAGCTGGTGGGCTATGGGGTTCCAGAGGTGCTTCGGTGAATGTTACTTGACTGGCAAGTTTCCTGCTCTGATGGTCAATGCCTCGATGCTGTCTATATTGTTCTGAAGCCGTTCCAGTTCCGCCTTTTCAATACCGGCCCAAAGCTTTAAGTGTCGCTGATAAAGGGACCACTTGAGTGAGTGAAAACCATTCCAGGCTAACCCCATCCAGGAGGCGTAATTCGCATTGAGAATATTGCCGGTAATATACATTTTACCTGCGTTAACAGCACTGGAAGTTCCATAACCCAGGGCAAGCATCATCCGGAAGCGCGGATTTAGCCGCAAAGGCATGGTATCCAGTAAGGTCTCCCCAAAAGCTCCTTTTCCCAGCGATACCTGTTTCGCCACATAGAAAACCCGCATCAAAACTTCCATTATGGTCATCGGAATACTTGTCACGATAAACTGACGAAAGTCATACCCGTTGACATACATGTACTCTATTTGTTTGCCGAAGTTAGAACTCCCCACAGGGATCCCCTCAAGCATACGAAGTAACCCCATAAAAGGAGCCGGTAAACCCATGCCACGGTTTCCTTTTGCTGAGGGGGCATTAACATCCGATGCCAGGTGTCCAAACATTCTGGCGATGAGCCTGAAAATATTGGTTTCGTCGGTAACGCCTTTACTGGAAGGATAAACCACGATCTGTCCATTCTGAACCACCGTACAGGTCCCGTTCAGCATATCCTTTATGCCGAAAATAATGCCCAGTATGGGGTCGTGTGATAAAGCTCTTAAGCGGTGATTTGTGGGAGACAAAACGCCACCGGCTGCACCCACTAAATCGCTGCTGATCGAACTGTCTGGTGCCCCTATAGGGAACAAATCTGAGAGTTTTGTACTCAGGTCCTCCGGCAAAATGGCATTGAAGGCTTTCTGCACCTGTTTATTGAAAATACCATCCACTTCTGTCGTAAAGCTCACCGTAGGTTTTGGCGGGGCTCTGACGCAAAGTAAATCCAGCATGGATGCTATGAGCCCGCATCCGCAGGCAATAGCATAATCCCAGGCGTCGAGTGCGTAGCGATCATTAAATTCTTTAATATGATTCTGGATCCGGGCATCTACGACAGCCAGGTCATCCGTGGAGAGTATTGTGGCCAGTCCAATATCACCGCATACACGCTGGTTAGCCTCGCTATATATGGTCTTGAGACCAGTAGAATGCATGGCAGTATCTGAGGGGGTCATTTCTCGCAGATGATGTTCTTTAAGCGCCAGATGCTCCGCTTCATCAAGTTCAGTGCCGCTGATTAGCCCGGTCAACTGTGCCTTAAGGCTCTCTATATCACTGTTAATTGTCTCGTGAGCGTTCGTGATATCCTGACCACGGAGCTGAATATAACGGATGGCCCTGAGCTCATCATCATAAGGAGACTGACTCATGTGTTTACCTCACCGCGACCAGGCTACCTTTTGGAGCTTTCTTAGTAAGCATGTCGATTGTTGCCTTGATCCCAGCAATTTCTGCCTTAAAAAACTCCGCATTCGACATTAACCTTTCCTGTACTTCATAGAGCTTTTGAATGGCCTGACTGAGGGCGGCTGTCAGTTTCGTATTTTTTTTGTGTTTCACTATCGCGTACCCGCCAATCCCTAACACAGCTACAGGTGCGGCCAATACCGCAATGCCTGCAACCATACCACCACCGACGATAGACCCTGCTGTAGCGAGCCCGGAGGTTATGCCTGCTGCTGACACTCCCGTTGTACCAAGCGTATAGAGAGCACCGAAGGAAGCCGCAGCGCCTACGCCTGACCCCGCCAATGCTGCTGCGCCCTCAGTAATACCCGGGAACTTATTTTCAAGCGCCTGAAGAGCACTTGTAACTTCATCCATTGCCTTCTTGCGAATTTTTTCGAGCTCTTCAGTTTCGGTAGCGTCCATTACAGGCCTCGTATTCATAACTTGCTGTGTGGTAGGTGAAAAAAAGCACCATAAAAGTGATGAAGAAATCATGACTTACTATTGGTGCACTTTCCAGTTCACGGTGGTCAGATTCAAAGCGTTTTGCTGATAGTAAATGCTGACACCGCATTGCCCGGCCCCGAAAATTATCCAGCCGGGCACCGTCGAAAACTGGTAGTGCTAAAAATCGGTCGATGACTGAACTGACAGGGTTGGAGGTGGACCTGGATGAATTTCACCAATGAGACTACCTATAACATAATACTCACCTTCATCAGATATGATATAGGGCCCCCCTGAGCATCCTTGCTTGTTGTAATGCGAAATTTCAAAACGAGATGTGCAATGCTGGTTAGAGTGTTTAGCGCAGTAGCAGGAAGTGACACTTTGAATTTTCCCAAGGACCGTTGAAAGTGCAGTCTGGCCCAATGGATATCCGACCCCAAATGTTTGCATGTTGCCGACGGGGGGACGGCGTTTAAAATAATGTGATACAGGCTGTTTCATTCCAGATGGCAAAATCATTTTCGTACTATCTACAAACGGCATATTGCCTTGAAAGTTGCTTTGGTCATTACAGTCCTTAAGAATGAATTCAACAGGTACTGGGATGGTGTTTACTGGTCCGAGATGATTGTGGAATATTACGTAAAGCTTTTGGTTGTTGCTGCTGGGGTATTTCTTGCCAAGAACATCCGTCACAACATGGGCTGCGGTGAGAAGGTGTGCACTCGTACCGTCATCGAAGCCAAATGCCGTTGCTTCGCGAAATGAACTAGGGTTTGAATTATCACTCACATAGATTTTGCAAACGTAGTTTTCAAGCATTTTAACTTCTCCTTCAGAAGGCAGGTAACCACCAGGTCATACGACCGAAGTTATGTCTGCTGAACAAGTCAGGGCAAATAAATGCGCTGGGTGATTTCCCGCCAATTCGATTAGTCTGACCCTCTATGGTACTGCCGCTCCCCCGGACGGGTATGCACAACAGCGTAGGTCAATGACGCCCTCTATTTAGAGAGCAACAGACAAAATTATCGGCAATGTACATGAAATCATTAATCCATTTATCGGTGTACCTGGCTCAACGTATGATCTTGAACCAACCGGCGAGGGCAACGGAGTGCAAACAGAGTAGTAACCGTAAATCAGGCAGTCAGACATTCGTCAGGTCCATCGACAACAAATTATCTTCCTTCCCTGTCTGTCACTAAAATCCTCAGCTATCTATTTACTCAGCAAAGTTCTATATATTCAATTAGTTAAATCTTTGAAGAGCTGTAAGTATACAACTTTAATGTCACGACACGAAAATAGCGATACAACTTTAATGTTAGCGATACAACTTTATTGTCTCATCGCTCCTCCTTGCAATCAGATGCATACGATCATAAGTGACACAACTTAAATATGACGCGACAACCATCTGAGCAACCTCCGTCATTTCATATAGTTATCTTATTTGCATGTCCTCATCCCATAAGGGGTGGGGCCTACCCCCGGCATCGAGCAAACCTGACCACCCTGCCCTCATTAAGACCCCACATGCGGCAATGGTGCCCTGTCCACGCCGCCCGCGATTTTTGAGGAAATGGGGAGGAAATAAAAAGAAAACAATAAGTTATCGGCTTAGGTACCGGCGCAGATCGGGAATCAGGCGAAGCCTGACAGCACGTTGAGGCCTGGCAGGGGGCTTGAGGGATGAGGACATGCAATTGTGATAACCTTCCCGCCACGGGGTCGGTTAAATTCGTATCCTGCCGGTGCAATTCCAACGGCCGCGTTACCAGTTCGCCGGGTAGCATGGCCAGCAAAGCCAGGCATCGAGCACCCGGGTTTCACTGACGGCCGCTGCATAGACGCCGGTATCCGGGAAGAAATAAACCGGGGTGGCGTTGTTCAGCTGGTCGCCTTCATCGGCCAGAGCGCCGATCACCTCATGAGGCTTAAGCAGCATATCCGTTAAATATTCATCCGGGTGGATGGCATTCAGCGATATGGCCATCTCCAGAAATTCATCCAGGGTATGGCGGGTACGATACCCCCGGAAAACCTCGTATGAAGGCGTGACGCATTCACCATCCAGGGAACAGGCATCGTAACCGGCCAGCTGCTCTTCGGTGAGTCCGGAGGCATGCTTTGCCACAAGATTCGTAAATTGCTCTTTATCGTCCATCACAATCCTTACGCTGTAGGGGCCTGTTTGTGTTATCACTGCTTCCGGTTTTTACTTCGCACAACCCGGCAGGTATCCGGTCGCCCGGGCGTCCTTTGCGGTCTTGTTCGCCCTTCGCCTGAATTACGTCAAATCCCTTTCACTACCCGGCCGCAGGGTGACACCTCCCCTTTTCTCCGGAAGCGAAAGAGGAAGAACAGTTTAACAGCCCGGATCCTCAATAATTTTCGCGTAACGGACTAAATAACCGGTTTATGCAGCTTCTGATAACCACAGACCGCGATAGAATAAAACGTCTGGTGAGGAACCGGAGTGTTATGTAAGCGGGGGGTTTAACTGGGTATCTGTGTAGTCCTATTTAGCCAGATATCCCGAATAAAAACCTCAACGATTAGGTAAACGAAATGGATGGATTCTGGTCGATGTTCTGTTTGTTTGTCGTGGTAGTTTCACTGCATAAAGCCCTTTCTGTAGCAGCAGCACGAGCAGACGCAGCAAAATTAAATATGCTTCTCAGAATGAGAAAGTTTAAAAAGTAGCTTTCAAGACATCTGAGAATTCTTTTAAATCCTCAGAGGAAGTTATATGTTTAGGCTATTTGCAAACTAAGGTTGGAATTCCATCATTCTAGCCTTAGATCTTTGATCAAGTGAAGTTGCTCACTTGGTTGGATTTTACCGTTTCCTGACGGCTTTTCAGAAGCGAGGGCTGGTTGGAATGCCTTCCAGCTAGAAGTCTTGCAGATGCTCTCCGGGCATTAACTCATTGTCGAATCTGCACCAGTATCACTAGGTTGTTGAGCGGGCGATTAGCTTTTTCACTGAGCCGCTGTACACTCGACTGCTTCAAGAAGCACTACTTACCATTTGCCTGCCGTAAGGTCTGTTCTTAGCTGGATTTTTTTGGGAGGATACGCAGTCATGACAACTCAATCCAGCTCAATACAATACGCTTACGCGCTAGACGGCGAGGGCACCCTCACGCACATTGGCGCTGCCCTGCGCTCACATACTTACACCTGCCCAGGTTGTAAGAGCCCCCTGACCCCGGTAATGGGCGAGTTCAACGCTAAGCACTTTCGCCATTCGGAAGAATGCTGTGCCCTTGAAACCTATCTTCACAAGTGCGGCAAAGAAGCATTCTTCTATCGCTACCAACAAGCTCTCAGCCGTGAAATGCCTATTAGCCTTGAGCTGGAGCGCCGGGTTGCCTGTAATGGTTCTCGTTTAGCCTTGGTTAGAGACGAAGCACGTCAGTGCGTAAAATCCGTGCCTGCACGCTACAACTTGACTCAATTTTTCGATCAGGCAGAGCTGGAAAAACACGATAAGGTCACAGGGCTGCGACCAGACGTGATGTTGTATGATACGACTGGCGAAAGGCGTTGCTACGTAGAGATTTGTGTCACACACCCCTGCTCTCAAGACAAGATCGAAGCCGGTATCCCGATTCTTGAGTTTAAGGTCCAATCTGCCTCTGATATTCAGATGTTGCTTACCGGGGCCTACTCGATCAAGGAGAAGATCCTGAGAGTATTCAACTGGCTTCCCCCGTTTCAATCTGTGGACACCTGTAGCGGCGTCTGCTCAGTAGGTAACGTGGATATGTCTGTCTGGAGTTTAAGTGGTTCCGGCCGACTCAACGAACAAACGATGCCGCTCGCTGAAGTGGATTTAACAATCAATTCTGACGTGAACACATGGCCTAGATCGTTAGGGGCCGCTGAGCTGGCTGATAACTTACGAGCTTTTATCCGTCACGCCGATCCTCATTCACTATTTCCCAACTGCATTATGTGCGAGCAAGCAGGCCGATGGGAGGATGGCTATCTGCAATGTCACAGTAAGGCAAAGATCGTTCCCTACACCGAGGCCCGTCAGTGCGCCAATTACAAGGTTAAGGCATGACCAAAAGACTGACTTGGGAGCAGAAAAGTATTGTCAGCCATGACACCGGACATGCGTTGGTAAAAGCCGTACCTGGTAGCGGGAAAACAACCACACTTGTAAAGCGCGTTGAGCGGCTGGTCAAGACGGGAACTGATCCTCGCTCCATTCTGATCCTGATGTACAACAAGTCGGCGCAGGTGAGCTTCACGGAGAACTTGAAGACGGCACTGATGTCGAGCGTGATTCCAGAAATCCGCACGTTCCACAGCTTGGCCTTAAAGATTGTTGGTTACGGAGAACGCCAACAGATAATCAAGAAGAAAGACCTCATTACTCCAAGCGACTACCGCTATGAGCAACTGGTAAAGCAAGCCTACCGCTATGGCTTTGACCATGAGGCGAATTATATTGACCCCAATGAAATTGAAAACTTCGAGCTGTTTATTGCTCGCTGCCGGGCGGCGGCCGTAACTCCTGTTGATGCTGCCAATGATCCAACGTTCAGCAACATCAAACGGGAGTTTATTCACGCCTATGGCCGCTATTGTGAGCTGCTGGAGGAAAACAGTCTGCGAACCTTTGATGACTGTTTGATTGAGGCTGTCGCACTGTTGCGTAATGACAGCAGCCTTGGTGCCCACTTCAAGCACATCATTGTTGATGAATATCAGGACGTTAACCTGATACAGCATGACATGACCCGCTTGCTATCTAAGTCGGATACGTCGGTTATGGCTGTTGGTGATGTTAACCAGTGTATTTATGAGTGGCGTGGTGCTCGACCAGACTTTATCGGCGGACTGTTTGAAAGGCACTACCCGAATACGAAGGTGTTTCAACTGTCATGCACGTTCAGATTTGGCCATGAGCTTTCCTTGATGGCTAACTCGGTAATTCGGCGCAACTCTACAAAGCTGACCAAGCTTTGTGTCAGTCATCCTAGCACCCCCAAAACAGAGGTCAGATTGCACTTTGATAACTGCCTATCCAAGGTGCTATCAAACCTCTCGGTGAGCAGTGGAACACAAGCCATATTGTCCCGCACTAAGGCGAACCTTGCTGAGGCGGAAATTGCTTTACGCCTGTGTGGGCTACCTTATCGCTACCTCAATGGTTCAAGCGCATTACACACCCGCACCGAAATCGGGATACTGGTAGTTGGCGTCTTGCTGTCTGTGTACGGCGATCTGCGGCTACTGGAAAACCATCCCAACAAACAAGCGATTGTTTACGGCTTTCTGAAGGAGGCTGGTTTTAGATGGCAGAAAGGGCAATTCAAAGCGGCGCTCAGTGGATTGATGGCTCCGCACGCCGACCTATGGTCTGCTCTAGGTCAGTTATTCGAGGGCGCACAATACCAAAAAGATCGGCTGGGCAGGCTCGCCACTATCTGCCAGAAAGACGGAGAGGAAACGCCTGCTATCGATGTGTTACGACGCCTGAGTATGGAGGGTTTCATTGATAGTGTTGGCTCTGAGGGTGTAACTCGCACTGGATCGAACGACCAGCAACGAGGGGTCGTGAGGATCGGGGAGCTACTTGACTCCAGTAAGATCGATTCCCGCACGTTTTTAAACCTTATCTTGAATCCAGGCGAGGCTGCTACTGACTGCGATCCCTTCATCCTTTCCACACTGCATGGTTCCAAGGGGCTGGAGTGGGATAACGTAATACTGATCGGGGTCGTCTCAGAAAACGGAATCTATGGTCACTCCCGTTTTTGCAACACCGATTTTGACGACAAGTTGGCTTGCTTGAATCTATCCGGCGTCTGAATGGGATTTTATTCCCGCGCCTTGATGAGTTCCGCGCCTGATGAACCTCCAGAAAATATACGGCTTCAATGAGCCTTTCCGTTTTACAGGTTCCTCAACAGGCCGGTGGGCCGTTAGTATCATCAATATCAGTATTCGCAAAACCAGATCAGTAATTCTTTAAACCGGTGTATTTCTGCCGTTATGCTACATAAGTTTGCTGTCGTGCCGTTAGGGCCCAGGCTATTCTGGCCAGCTTGTTTGCCAGAGCACAAGTGACGACAAAGTTGCTTTTCCGGCACAGTAAATCCCTGACCCAATCGGCCAATTTGCCAGACTGGTGTTCCAGTTTTTGTATGAATACCCTGGCACATTGAACCAACAAAGTTCGGATCTTTTTATTACCTCGCTTACTAATTCCCAGCAATGTCGTCCTACCTCCCGTGCTGTACTGCCGAGGTACAAGCCCTGTTGCCGCCGCAAAGTCACGGCTGCTGGCGTACTGCTTCCCGTCGCCAATCTCAGTTGAAATAGTACTCGCTGTCAGTGTTCCGACGCAGGGAATGCTCAGCAAGCGCTGTCCAACCTCATCTTCGTCCAACTTTCGTTTCAACTGGGATTCCAAATCTTTAATCTGCTCAACAAGATAGTGATAATGCTGTTGTAATTTCAGCAATAACTGGCTGAGGTAAAGAGGCAAACTATTATCCTCAAGAATGGTACTCAGTCGGCTAATAACGGCAGCTCCTCGGGGAACGCTAATGCCAAATTCCAGCAGAAAAGCATGCATTTGATTGGTTGTTTTTACCTTATCCTGAACCAGGGATTCACGGACACGATGCAGAGCCCGCATTGCCTGCTGAGATTCCGTTCTGGGCTGCACAAAACGCATAGACGGACGCGATGCAGCTTCACAAATAGCTTCGGCGTCGACAAAGTCGTTTTTATTGCTTTTAACGAACGGGCGGACAAATTGTGGTGATATCAGCTTTGGGGAATGCCCCAACTCTTCCAACTTGCGTGCCATAAAGTGAGAACCGCCACAGGCTTCCATTGCGATGGTTGTAGCGGGGCATGTCGCCAAAAATTCGATCAACTTTGGCCGGGTAAATTTTTTACGGTAAACAGCCTTCCCGCGACGATCCTGGCAATGAATATGGAAAGAGTTTTTACCCAGATCGATACCAATGAGCGCAATGTTTTCCATGATAGTTCTCCGAATGAAAGCCTGTCCTCAGCATAGTACCGGGAAGGAGGGAGTGACCATCTCATTAAATAAAGCACGCTAAGCGTGCGTGGAGGCTGGCACCCAGCGGTACAGCGTCGGAATGGACACGCCGAGGTTCTTGGCCACGTCCTTGGGCGGCACCCCGCTGGCCAGCAGCTTCTTGGCCGACTCGATCTTGCTGTCGGTCATCTTCGGCTTGCGGCCGCCTTTGCGGCCGAGCTGCTTGGCGACTTCCAGCCCGGCGCGGGTGCGCTCGACGGTCAGCTCGCGCTCCATTTCGGCAAGGCTCGCCATGACGTGGAAGAAGAACCGCCCGGATGGTGTGCCGGTGTCGATGGAGTCGGTGAGGCTCCTGAACTGGACACCGTGCTTGTGCAGATCGCCGACCAGATCGACCAGTTGCTTGACCGACCGGCCCAGCCGGTCGAGCTTCCAGACGACCAAAGTATCGCCTTCGCGCAGCATTTCGAGCGTCTTGGCCAAGCCAGGCCGGTCTGCCCGCGTGCCACTCACCTTGTCCTCGAAGACCTTTTTACATCCGGCCTTGCTCAAGGCTTCGCGTTGCAGCTCCAGGTTCTGATCCTGCGTCGAGACGCGCGCATAGCCAATCAACATGGCTTGTCTCGCGCCCGGTCGATGCGTTCCTGCATCGCCTGCATCACTTCTTCGTGGGTGTACGATCTGGCGTTGGCGTCGGTGGCTTGCCGCAGGGCTTCCTCAACCTCGCGCGTCATCCGCTCGTAATCCTCCGGCCACAGCGCTTGCTCCATGCGCAGCGACGCCTGACTCAGCAGGTGCAGCAGGCTGAACAGCCGCATGTCGTTGGTGGCGACGATGCGCTCCCGAATCTGCTCCTGAATAGCTTCGCTAGCCCGATGCGCTTGTGGTGTGGCAGTCCCCTCGTAGTCAGCGGGGAATTCCGCTTCCTCGGCAATCCTTGCCCAGGCGCTGGCCAGCGCCTCGATGGTTGACGTGCTCATTTCCGCCGCTCCTGTGCTCTTTGGCGAATCAACCGGCCAAGGGGCCTCGACGCGAAAACCAGCAGCATCACGCCTATCGGATACCAGGTCGAGAAGACCACCAAGGCATCGAAGGCTGGCCGTCCGGTGTTGGTAGGCAGTACGGCGGTCACAGCCATCAACCCGCCGACCGTCCAGATGATGCGCCACACGTAGGGCATCACGCGGGGCACGTAGCCGTCATCGAAAGCGGTCTGGTAGTAGCGGCGCAGGCCGCGCTCGGCAAGCGCCTGGCGCTGCCGCTCCGACAGCGCATCCGTCCGGCCATACCAGCGCCGGAATGGTGGACAGCGCAGCAGCAAAGGGGTGAAGAGGATCATCACCGCCACGATCGCGACACCCCACGCCATGACGGCGCCGGCATCGGGCCGCTTGGCGTTCTCGATCACGGGCGCGAAGACGCCCGGAGCACCGATCATCCAGAACAGCGCAATGTGCTGATGGAAGGAGAGCTTCATTTGCTCATCCACTTGCGCAGCAGGCGCTTTTTCAGGGAGGCGCGTTCTTGCGGGTTGCGTCCCTTGTGATTGGCGATGCGATCCGCCGTGGCGGCCTGGCGCTTGACGGGCCAGTAGGAGCGGCCATCCTTGCCCATCGACCAGACGCTGCTGGCCTGGTTTTCCAGCAGGGGCAGATGGGCGCTCAGGGCTTCGGGCGACGCGCTGGTCAGCGCCGTGCGCTCACGGGTGCGCCAGCGCTGATGCCAGAGCTTCTTGTCCTCGCGCTCGCTGCCGCAGGTCGTGTGCCCGACGATGGGTGTTTTGCGGCGGCTGCGGCTCATAACGTAGTGGTCTCCAAGAACATTCAGGACTGATCCCAGGCGTCGATGGTCAAGACCTGATCGGCAGGACAGGCGGCTACGCGGTCGGGAACTGGATGGTGTTCAGTCTCATGCCGACCCCATTCGATTGATCGCGTCGCTTGCGGCACGCTGCGACGCAAGGAGGTTTGCGACCTGGTTTAGCAGCCGTGTCCGCTGCATGTCTGTTACCTATCTCCCCGACCGCTCATTGGACCAACTCCAGAGATTGGGCTCTATCGCTCAGCCAATACGAAACCGGCATTGGCTGATGCCACAACCGAGACTAACACAAATGGCTCGGTACCTGTATTTCGCGCCCCGTGCACTTGGCCCGGTCTTGCCACGGCTATCTCACCTTCCCTGAGGGCACGAACAATCCCATTGCCCTGAAAGTAATCAGCCATTCCCGACAAAACAGTCCACGTGTCTTGGCCGTGAGGATGAATGTGAGCCGCAATTTCCTGCCCGGGATGGACATGCCAAACCACGATAATTGAGTCTCGGGTTTCAAGCACAACGGAACGAATAGGCTCGCCTTCGGACGGCTGAACATACTCGGCTACAGAAAATATTCTCGATTCAACAGTCATCGGAGATCCCTCTTTCACAGTTGTCGTTACGGTCTTCATCGTCGGCATCCTGACGCACGGCGGGCAATTGCTGGAGCAACGCCGGCAGCCATTCCTGTACCGTCTCCCACACCACATCGAGGTTGATGTCGAAATAGCCGTGAGCCATGCGATTACGCATATTGCGCATGCTGCGCCACGGCACGTCGGCATGCGCCTGGGTGAACTCGACGTAGCCATCCATCACCTTTGTGGCCGCCTCGCCGATGACGATCAGGCTCATGATGACGGCCTGCTGGGTGCGCTTGTCGGCCAAGAAGTCGTCCTTGGCCATCCCTTCCACGAAGCTGCGCGCATCGGTTGCGGCCTGCTGAATGTGGTCGAGGTAATCGGGCAGGCGGTTCTCGCTCATATCGGTTGCGCCTCCGCGAGCACCTTGGCCCGGAACTTCGGCGGCAGGTCGCCGGGAGTCAGCAGATCGACGTCAACGCCGAGCAGCGATTTCAGTTCTTCTTCCAAATCGCCCAAGTCCAACAACGTGGCACCGGGCAGCGCATCGACCAACAGGTCGAGGTCGCTGCCATCCCGGTCGGTGCCATGCAGCACCGAGCCGAAGACGCGCGGGTTCGCGGCGCGAAAGCGGCCTACCGCTTCACGCACTGCGCTTCGCTTCATGTCAAGCACAACAGACGGTCGCATGCGCATCCTTTCTTATCGAAACTCGTTGAGATGATATGCAATCAAGAATAGAATTTCAAGAACTATTTTCGAGAATCGCAATGCCTTGATTCCCGTGCCGCGCTGTCGTTTTCAGAAGGCGACTGCACGAAATATCAGGAGTCGGCTGCACTGCCAGAACTGGCCGCCTGCAAGGCAGCGTAGAGAGCGGTTTTTCCTACCTTGAGGCGTGCGGCGGCCTCGCGGACATTCAAGCCGTTGGCGACAAGCTCCCGCGCTCGTTGCAACTTGTCGGCAGTGACAACCGGCTTGCGTCCGCCTTTGCGCCCGCGTGCGGCGGCAGCGGTCAACCCGGCCTTGGTGCGCTCGCGGATCAGGTCGCGCTCGAACTGGCCCAGCGCACCGAACACATGGAAGATGAGCCGTCCGCCCGGCGTGGTGGTGTCGATGTTTTCAGTCAACGAGCGGAAGCCGACGCCCCGTGCTTCCAGCTTGCCGACCGTCTCAATCAGGTGCGGCAGGGAGCGGCCAAGCCGATCCAGCCGCCAGACGACCAGCACATCGCCATCGCGCAGATAAGCCAGCGCATCGGCCAAGCCGGGCCGGTCTGCCTTGGCCCCGGATGCCGTGTCCTCGAAAACCCGTTCGCAGCCTGCATTGCGCAGCGCATCCGTCTGCAAGGCGGTGTCCTGTTCCGCCGTCGATACCCGCGCATAGCCGATGAGTGCCATTTCCGCCCATTTGTCCGTTATACCGTCCGCCTATCTTATTGTCCGTCATCCCGTTGCGCAAGATGTTTTCGGACAGGCGTCCGGTTTGGCCGCCTAATGATCGTTTGGCGGACAAGGCGACTGGCATCAGCCGAACAGCTCGCTATGGGAGCCAAGCCGCGCCAGTCGCAGGGTGTCGGCGTCGGACTTGCGGTAGATCAGCAGCAGGTCGGGCTTGATGTGGCATTCGCGGTAGCCCGCCCAATCGCCGGAAAGATCGTGGTCGCGGTATCGCACATCCAGGGGCTGATCGGTCGCCAGCGCGACCAGAACCGGCTTGAGGTCATCATTCGTGCAGCGGACTCCTGATACTGTTCGTTCAATAGACGACTGCACAACAGCCTTCAAACCGCGTTGTCTGGTGCAGTCGTCTTCTGAAAATGACAACAGCTGCACACGTCGGCTGACGGTGGATTGCGATATCGATAGGCGCTCCGCCGCTCGGCGGAAGCTGCCGGCCTCGGCGACCTGAACGGCGTACTTCAGGTATCGGAGATCAAGAGTCAGGTCGGGCATGAGACCCGTCCTATCATACCGGCGGTCTCATCGGCGAACCGCCTGCGCCCGGTGAGCGGCACCCATGCACGTCCACTTTCATCGAGCCCACCCCCGCTAGCGCCTGGGGAACGAGCACGTCCGTTGATCTCAGATGTGGAATCCGAGCTGAGCCCCTCAATGAGCATGACCATGTCCGAATCTGTCATAGATGCATGCGGCGGTCATACATTTTCACACGCTTGAAGTCTATGCGCGAAGCATATATTCTTGCGGTATGGAGCCTGAGGTTGCCAAGTACCATTTAGGTGCACTCGCGTTGGCCGTTGCAGACAGCATCGCCAGTGTCTCGGCCTCGTTTTCACCAAGCGGCCCGGGGACCGCCGTGATGGTGTTACTCAGCATGGAGCCCGGACTGCCGATCAGCGTTTTGGCTACCTCGATCGGGCTTTCTCATGCCGGGACGGTGCGATTGATCGAGTGAGGCAGCGAAGCGCGAGCCAGCCGCTCGACATATCTCGCTTATTAGTATATGCGTCGCGCATATACTGCAACGCCTGCCCGAAGCACGTAGACGACGTTCGTGACGTTCCCACGGGACCACTGTTGAGGAATTTTAGATGAGCATTTTCGACCGTTATGAATTTCTTGTCCCCGAGCACGGTCGGAGGGATCTTGGCCTGCTTAGATGGGCTCTCGTGATCGTATTTCTGTGGTTCGGCGCGATGAAGTTCACAGCGTACGAGGCCTATGGTATCGCCCCGTTTATCGAACACAGCCCGATCATGAATTGGCTCGGCATGTTCGGGACGCAGGGGCAAAGCTATTTCATCGGCGTTATCGAGTTATCGACCGGTCTCGTTCTGATCCTTGGTGCATTTCGTCCACTCTTCTCTGCGCTAGGCGCACTAATGTCAGCAGCGACCTATCTGATCACGCTGACCTTTTTCATCACCACTCCAGGTGTCGCGGAGCAGACTGCCGGCGGCTTTCCTGCGATTTCGGCTGCACCAGGGCAGTTTCTACTGAAGGACGCAGTTCTGCTAGCGGCGTCCCTCGTGCTGCTGCGTGCTTCGGTCCGCCACAGAGGGGCGCTTGTGCTCTCGTGACTGTGGTCCTCTCGTGACGGCGGGCGTGCAAATCCTGCAGAACCTCCGCGGGGCATGGATGCTCCGTCGCGATATCGAGCCCGGAGGCGCTCAGCTGCATGGCGACGCGGTCTTCGCCCGTTTCGCCGCAATCCCCGACGTCGTGGAGCACGGACTGTTCCTCAATGGGATTGATACAATCGTGATCGCGCGCGGTGACACGATGGAAGTGCGACGCCGGGGGCAAGCTAGGTCTCGCTGATCTGCACCTGCGCGGCCTGGATGACAGCGCTGACGCGGAGTGATTCTCGGGCGCGACCTACGGCGATTCCGAGCGAAAAGGCTTGCCCTATAGCCGCCAGGTATCAACGGTTCCGCGGCCTTAACGAGCCGGACCCGTTTTTTTCGGCGCGCTCGATCAGTCGAAATCCTCCGAAACCCTTCTAAAACAGGACATTTTCCACAAGCCGCGCGGAGGAAGAGGACCACGGTATGGCTTGCTGTCTATGCTCCGCGCACATATAGATGTGGCAATGGATGGACCTCGAGATCGAAACATTTTCGGGGCGTTCGCACTCATGATCAGCGACGACATCGTTCGCGCTAGTTCATCGCGGGCGCCGGAAGCTGGACCCGCCGCCTCAGCGCTGGCGTTGCTCGCGCACAAGCCCGGGCTCTCGATCCGTATGCTTGCGATCGGGGTGGGCCTTTCACATGCTGGAACTGTTCGCCTGGTGGATAGATTGGTAAGCGAGGGATTGATCGAGCGTAGGGAGCATTCGACAGACGGGCGCGCGCGATCCCTCTATCTTACTCCAACTGGCAAGGTCGCGAGCGACGAGGTCCTGGCCTCGCGCGATCAAGTGATTGCCGAAGGGCTATCGATCCTTAATCCAGACGAACTGAAAACCTTATCGGACATCGCTGAACGCGTTCTCCGAAATCGCTTGGAAAACCTCGAGCAGTCATACCGCATCTGCCGCTTGTGCTGCTACGAGGGCTGCACGAACTGCCCCGTCGATGCCGAATTGCATGAGCGAGGTGTGGACCGCGAGAAGAACGACGACGCGTAGGAGACTCGCAATTGCGGCAGCTCAACGCTGCTCAGATGGCGGGGCTTCATAATGTCAGCGAGCCTACCATCAGCCGCATTCTTTTGGCTACGCGTCAAGCCGGCCGATCGGGCATGGCGGTCTCATTCTAATATGTCGGTGATCGCCCCACTTTTAGCCGCTCAATTGATCGGAACGCGGTTTCGGAAGCGGCCGTTCAAACCACTCGCTGCATTCCCATTTCTCTATGTCCGATAGGTAGTTTCGGGGAAAAGCAGTCGGGAACAGGTTTCGGGAACGCATGCTCCGGCAGGAGCGCAGCGCGCGTCCCAAACGCGTTTTCCCGGTAGAGCTTCCCAATCGGCAAAGTGCGGGCCACCTCAGACTGCGAACGCGAAAAACCGCCTGGCTGGTCACTCAAGGCAGGGTAACGACGATTTTCGCTGCGGATACACCCGCCTTCAGGGCTTCCAAGGCAGCCTGGAGCATTTCAAGGCCCTGGCCCACGATCTTCGCCGGAGGGGCGGGGACGAACGTGCGCGCCGCGAGAGCCTGCGGCAGGAATTCGCGGTAGATCATTGGACCAACCTCGTCATCCTTGAGGCTCGTCCCGGAGATGTGCGTCGCCTCGACTCCAAATGAACGCTCGTCGGGCGGGGCCAGCGTCGCTGCCACCCGGCGCGAGCCCTCGCATCTCGCAACTACGGCAAAACAGTCTTTCATGTGACCGGTCGCGTGAAGCGTTCCAGCGAGACTGCGCCCGCGCATTGCCTCAATCACGTCTTCCACGATGGCTGGACTCGAGTGGTCAAGAACCTCGCTTGCACCCAGCTCCTTCAACAGGCCGACGTTGCGCGCCGAAGCGGTGGCGACGCACCTGTAGCCCGACGCCACCGCGAGCTGGATGGCGTTGCAGCCAACGCTCGACGATCCACCCCAGACCAGAACGACCTCTGGACGCGCGGTCGGCGAGTGTAACGGTGGCGCGAGAGCCAACTGTGTCCGTCCGTAGAGCCCGCTTGCGGCGGTGCCAAGGCCAAGCGGGAGGACTGCCGCATCAGCGAAGGCAATGTTGTTGGGGATCGGCGCCGCCATGTGGTCCAGCACGATCGTGTGGTGCTGGAACGCACCCTGCGCAGGTTGATTTACGGTTGTCCCGACCGCCTGTCCGATGACTCGATCGCCGACCTTGAACCGCTCGACCGCGCCACCGACCGCCGCGACCTCACCGGAGACGTCGCTGCCGAGAATCGCGGGATAGTCGAGCCATGGCAAAAGCGCGACGTCCTGCAGAATCCAGTCGAGTGGGTTGATCGCGATGGCCGCGTTGCGGATCAATATCTCGTTCGCCGCCAGATGCGGCAGAGCGGTGACACCGATCCTCAGTGGCTGCCCCGGCGCTTTCTGCCAGGCGGCCTGATTAGTCACGGTTTCGGTCATCATCAACTCTTTCTGTCAAGTATTACAGCTGGGCGTTCGTCTGAGCGGTCCAACCGCCAGGTCGGGCGCACGAAGTGGCAGCTATAGCCCCCAGGATAGCGCACCAGGTATTCTTGGTGCTCTGGCTCCGCCTCCCAAAAGGGTTCTTCTGGGTTGATCTCCGACACGACCGGGCCTGGCCAGCTTCCTGATGCCTCGATTTCCGCGATGGTTGTGAGGGCGACTTCCTTCTGCACTTCGGTGGTGTAGAAAATCGCCGATCGATAGCTCGGACCGACATCGCTGCCTTGTTGCTCGTAGGTCGTGGGGTCATGTATCTGGAAGAAGAGTTCCAAGAGCGAGCGATAGGCGAGAACGGAAGGGTCGAAGGTCACTTCCACTGCTTCCGCATGGCCGTAATGTCTCGCGTAGGTCGGATCAGGCATTTCTCCGCCTGTGTAACCGACACGCGTCGAAATGACTCCCCTGGCTCGGCGCAGCAAATCCTCCATGCCCCAGAAGCAGCCGCCTGCGAGAATTGCTCGCTCTGTCGCGGCCGCCCTATTGCCGGTAGGCGATTGGCTCACAGTCCGTTCGCCCTCCTCCGTGTGCGCCACGGTCAAGCCAGCCTCGCGGGATCCGCAGCCTGACTGGCGCTCAAGAGCTCGGTCTGCACGTCCGAACCCCGGATGAGACTCAGATCGACGGGACACCGATCAGCGATCGCGAGGATCCGAGCGCGCTGATCATCACTCAGCGGCCCATCGAGGACAATGGTGCGGGTGAACCGGTCGGGTGGCATCATGTCCGGCACCTTCTCGTGCTGCACGGTCGTGCTCGCCCGTTCGAGCGGAAAGCCCTTGCGGTTCGCATAGAGACGCATCGTCATCACCGTGCAGGCTGCGAGGCCGGCAGATACGAGTTCGTAGGGAGATAGTCCGGTCCCGAGGCCACCGACCGATGCTGGCTCGTCGGCGAACAGAGTGTGCTCGCCGCTGCGGACCTTGAGCTGGAACGTCCCTGCAAGAGTTTCGGTGGAGACGACGCCCTCCGCAACCTCGACCTGCGGAAGATCCGCGCTGAGTGGTGGGAGAAAGCGGCTCGCCCAAACCGCCACCATGGCCGCGGCGTAGTTCGCGTCCGCGACGTCGGTGAGAAGGTGATCCGCGTTGTCGAGCGAGATGAAGCTTTTAGGGTGCCTGGACGCGACGAAGATGCGCGACGCGTGGTCGATGCCGACCACCTGATCCAGCGGAGAGTGCATGACCAGCACCGGCCGTCGCAGGGAGGCAATGGCCTTCTCGACGTCGATCCCCTCAACCGCCTCAAGGAACCCTCGGCGAATGAGGAAGGGCCTACCGGCAATCTCCACCGAGGCCTCGCCCTCGCTCGCGATGGTGTCCAGATCATTCGGTCCGAAGAGGCGCAAGATATGCTGAAGGTCGGCCGGCGCACCAATCGTCGCTACCGCCGCAATATCAGGCATGTCGGCGGCGGCTACGATCGCAGCGGTGCCACCCAGGCTGTGCCCGACGAGGAGGGACGGTGACATGCCCGCCGCCGCCATCGCATTTGCGGCGGCCCGAAGGTCCTCGACGTCCGACGCGAAGTTCACAGGTTCTCCCGTCCCACCGCCGATCCCGGTCCCGGCGAAATCGAACCTCAAGACCCCGATGCCCGCACGCGACAGCGCGCGCGAGATGTGAACAGCGGCGCGACTGTCTTTCCCGCACGTGAAGCAGTGGGCGAAGATCGCCCAGCCCCGCGGCGTCCCTTCCGGCGGTTCGAGGTGCCCGGACAGCGGAGAGCCAGCCCCACTGACAAACGTAAATGATCTTCCTGCCATGTCCATCAAACCTCCAGCACGCGGCTTGGCGGTTGCGCTCTCAGAACCTTCGACGGAGCTGAGCGGAGCGCACCGCCAACCGGTAATCGTCATCTCAGGCTATCATTTATATGTCTGGCGCATATAGACAAGCCCCTATACCATGATTATATGCGCCAAGCATACTTCTGCGACCTGCTTTCCAAAGGCGGTCTCACGGAAGAGGTATCAGTCAGGCGCGTGGGCCAAAGGACTATGGAACTCAATCAAGTCAGCTATTTCATCAACTTGGCCGAGACGCTGAATTTCACAGCGGCCGCTCGCTTGAGCGGTGTGTCACAGCCAAGTCTGACCCGCGCGATCCGCCGCTTGGAAGATGAGCTTGGCGGGCCGCTGATCTATCGCGACGGGAAGAACAGCCGCCTGACTGGCCTTGGCCATGACGTCGAGGCAGAATTCCGGCGCATGGTGGTCGCGATGAAGAGCGTTCGCAATCACTCGGAGCACTGGGCGATGGGGGGGCACCGCGTGCTGGATGTCGCCGTCGCGCCCACCGTCGGACCAAAGGAATTTACGGCATTCTTCGAGAGCGCATTGGCGGAGATGCCATCCATCGAAATCAAGCTGCACTCGCTCCAGTCGAACGAGGACACATCGGAGGTGCTTTCAGGAAAATACCACGCGTGCATCATGCCGCGTGAAACAAGACCGGAACGCAAGCTGGATGTGCATCCTCTATTTCGGGAGCGCTTCGTGCTCGGCTGTTCTGCAAACCATCCCTTGGCTGCCAACGAGATCGTGCGCGGCGAAGACCTGCTCGAGTTTCCTTTCGTCGATCGCCTGAAATGC
This sequence comes from Citrobacter sp. B72, assembly GCF_016894305.1. Taxonomy (NCBI): domain Bacteria; kingdom Pseudomonadati; phylum Pseudomonadota; class Gammaproteobacteria; order Enterobacterales; family Enterobacteriaceae; genus Citrobacter; species Citrobacter sp. B72. The sequence continues at coordinate 118,774 of NZ_CP069802.1, read as the reverse complement.
GAGTTTCGCGATCGGATCCTCGATCACTTCGCGCGACGGGACTTGCTCATGCGACCTCGCTTTCGATCAGATCGCGAGGACTGGGTGCAACGGGTCGTCGCTGACGGCCACGCCATATGCATTCTTCCGGAACGATCGCCGACCGTGCAAGGCCTCGTCACTCGGCCGATCGACGGATTTGTCTTGGAGCGCGAAGTCGTGATCGCGACAGTATCCGGCTCCACGGCAACGGTCGAGATACGGAACATCGCGCAGCTGGCAGCCCGGTATGAGTGGAACTGAATCACGACGTGAAGAGCTTCGGCGCTATGGAAACTATACGCGCAGCGTATTGGATAAATCTGGGGCGCACTGCTATAGTCGGCGCAATGACTGCAAAGATAAATGACAGTGTGTCGAGCTCTCTAGATTAATTATTGGAGACTATCATGAAGTTTGAGAAGTCACAGGCAGCAGTTGACCGCCTGACCCCCGAGCAACGCCGGATTACCCAGGATTCGGGGACCGAAAGGCCCTTCACGGGTGAGCACAACGACAACAAGGAGCCTGGCATCTACGTCGACATAGTGTCGGGAGAGCCGCTGTTCGCTTCAACGGACAAGTTCGATTCGGGTACTGGCTGGCCCAGCTTCACCAAGCCGATCGTTCCGGCAAACGTGAACGAGGTGCGGGACAGTGCACACGGCATGGTCCGGACGGAGGTCAGGTCGGTACACGCCGACAGCCATCTGGGCCACGTTTTCCCGGACGGTCCTTCCGACCGCGGCGGTCTGCGCTACTGCATCAACTCTGCGTCCCTTCGCTTCATCCCGCGCGACGAGATGGAGTCCGAGGGATACGGTGAATATCTCGATCAAGTAGAGGAGGCTTAACATGCATCAGCGCGCTGTTCTCGCAGGAGGATGTTTCTGGGGCATGCAGGATCTGATCCGCAAGCGGCCCGGCATCATCTCGACCCGTGTGGGTTACACGGGCGGCGATATTCCGAACGCCACGTATCGTAATCACGGCACGCATGCCGAGGGGATCGAGATTGTCTTCGACCCGACAGTGACGAGCTACCGGCACATCCTGGAATTCTTCTTCCAGATCCACGATCCGACGACGCTGAACCGCCAGGGCAATGATCGTGGGCTCTCCTACCGGTCGGGCATCTATTATGTCGACGAGGAGCAGAAGCGCGTCGCCGAGGATACGATCGCCGATGTGGATGCCTCGGGGCTGTGGGATGGCAAAGTGGTGACCGAGGTCCAGCCGGTCGGCGAGTTCTGGGAGGCCGAGCCCGATCACCAGGATTATCTGGAGAAGCGGCCGGGCGGCTACACCTGCCACTTCGTCCGTCCCGACTGGGTTCTTCCAAAGCGGCATGAGGCCGGCGATGTGAGCCCTGCGGCCGGGGCTGCAGCGGAATAGGCTTCGCTGCCGTTAGTGCCGCGCCGATCCGGTTCGCAACCTCCGACGACCGCGTCAATCGACGCGGTCGTCGAACCCGGCCTTGAAGCAGATCATTCCATTCAGCCGCCGTCGCAGTGCCAGGATCCAGATATGACAGACCTCTCCTCCTTTCCCATCACGCAGCGCTGGCCAGCATCTTATCCGGATCGCTTGCAACTATACGCGGCCCCCACGCCCAACGGCGTCAAGGTCTCGATGATGCTGGAGGAGACTGGCCTGCCGTATGAGCCCCACTTCGTCGACATCTCGAACAACGAGTCGAAGGATCCAGCGTTCGTGTCGTTGAATCCCAACGGCCGCATACCCGCGATCATCGATCCGGCTGGCCCTGACGGCCAGCCCATTGGCATATGGGAAACCGGTGCGATCCTCATCTATCTGGCCGACAAGACGGGGCAGCTCATCTCAACAACACCCGCCCAGCGGTACGAGACTCTGGCCTGGGTGTTCTTTCAGGTGTCGGGCGTTGGGCCGACCTTCGGACAGCTAGGCTTTTTCCTGCGATTTGCCGGCAAGGACTATGAGGACAAGCGACCTCGGCAGCGCTTTGTTGATGAATCCAGGCGTCTTCTCGGGGTCCTGGATCACCGGCTGGAGGGCCGCGAATGGATTGTCGATGATTACTCGATCGCGGACATTGCGACGTTTGGCTGGGTGAATGCGCTGGTCGAATTCTACGCAGCGGGCGACATCCTCGGCCTAAGCAGCTATTCGAACGTGCAGGCATGGCTCGAACGCGGGCTGGCGCGACCGGCTGTACAGCGTGGCCTGCGAATTCCTGCGAGGCCTGCATGACCATTATCGCCGCATATTATTACAACGAAGGTAAGCGAGTCCGTGAAATCAGGCTCGATGAGCACGTCGAACTAAACGAGAATCGCTCGGGCTTCTGCTGGATCGCGCTTAGCGAGCCCACCGCAGACGAACTCAGCGCGATCCAGACGACGTATAACCTCCATCCTTTGGCGATCGACAACGCCATGCACCCGCTGTGCCCGCCCAAGCTCGAGGTCTACAACGATGAGTTGTACGTCGTCGCCCAGACCGCCGAGCTGGTCGGCGACCGGATCAGCTACGGCAAGATGGCGATCTTCACCGGTCACAATCACCTTATCACCGTGCGGCACGGCAATGCCGGAGCGCTGGGCAAACTTCGGGAGCAACTCGAGGCATCGCCGACGCAGTTCGGCAAGGGTGTCGACTATGTGCTGCACGCGATCTTGCACCGAGTGGTCGACCAGTATCTGCCCATCTTCGAAATGATCGAGGACGACGTCCTGGCGATGGAGCGACGGTCGCTGCACGATTTCCTCGGGCCAGAAGAGGTGGCGCGAATCTTCGAACTAAGGTCCGAACTCACGCGGTTCCAGCGCACGCTCGGGGCTATGGCCGAGCTGGTGCGAAAGCTCGTTCGCGGCCACTTTCCCTGCATCAGCGCCGAAATGACACCATATTTCCACGACGTCGCGGACCATGTCCACCGCGTGCAGTCCATGGTCGACGGCCTCCTGCTTATCCTGTCCACGGTCTTCGAGGCCAGCAGCCTTCTGGAAGCGCAAAGGATCGGTGTGGTCACTCGCCAGCTCGCGGCCTGGGCGGCGATCTTGGCGGTCCCGACGGCGATCGCCGGAATATATGGCATGAACTTCAAGCACATGCCGGAACTGGACACGCCATATGGCTACTTCGTCGTGCTCGGAGTGATAGCGGTGTTCTGCCTTCTCCTATTCATGCGCTTCAAGAAGGCCAAGTGGCTATGAGTAACGCACTTCGCGAGCTTCTCCGTCCGCCGAGTCACAGCGCGCTTTGTGCGCGAGCGTGTCCAATCCAGTTCAAGATGAAGGTGCTTCCATGACCTCCCAGGTGACCGACGTTCTAGAAGCAGTCCAGTCATTCATCGCCAAAGGCTATGACCGCGAATACCGCGTCAAGGACGGCAATCTCGTCGATCTCGAACTAGGGTCAACCCTCGATGCATGCAGCATTCGCGTCGATGCGGCGTTGCGCCTCGAGAGCGGGGACGACGGCGAAGATGCCTCCAACATCTACGCGATCACCGATCCGGCGACAGAGCATAAAGGCCTGTTGATCGACGCCTTCGACGTGTTCCACGAAATCTGCCCCCGCGACTTGTCCGAGCGCCTTGTGGCGCATCGGGAAACAGCACCGGCAGGTGACCAGGACGCGCCGAGCAAGCACGGACTACGGAAAGTCTACAAGAGCGAGTTTCACAGCGATCCCGAGCGTTACGTTCTGCGCGAGGGCTTTCCAGACTTCCCGCCATGCCCTTTCGGCCAATCCTTCAGCATCCTCGGCTTCGATACCGCCGAGCAGGAATATGTCTGGCTCGTCACGAGCATCATTCGAGATCCTCGGCTGATCAGGGTTCCATACCAGGGCGAAGACGTCATCAGCGACGAATAGCGGTGTCGCTTAGCCGGAAAGGCTGGCCTTCCTGGCCCACACATCTGCAGGCTGAACTTTAAGAACATCGAAAATTAGGAGGTGATTATGGACTGGAACAAGGACCACATACGAGAAACTATGCTCTTGCTGGAGACAGCAGCGTTGCACAGCGCTCGCGAAAACTACCTGGACTATGTCTCTACCGCTCGGCTCGATCGGAGCGAACCGATCGAAAACGACGAACTAGCTCAGGCCGAGGTCGCGAGCGACTTCGCTGAAGCGCTCGATGACACGCTCCATGACTACGCCAATAAACTCGAAAAGCTCAGGACGATCGATTTCGGCCCCAAGTTGGCCGTCAACGAAGGCGCTGTCGTCAAGCTGTCCGGCCGCCACTTTGTGATCGCGGTGTCAACGAGCAAGTTTACCTGTCAGGGGCGTGAGCTCATGGGCATTTCCACGATGGCGCCGATCTTCGAAGCGATCGAGGGTGCCCGAGCCGGGGAGACCGTGCAGTTCAACGGCCGGGACCTCACCGTAGAAGACGTGGAATAAAGCCCTCCACCGCAGCCGGCGCGCTAGTGCCGAACGCCCTGCATCTCTTTCTGCATGCATACGGTCACTTGCAGCCGCGTTGACCTGGCTCATCAAAGGCAAACTCATGACAACACCTTCATTCTTCATCACCCCCGGATACGGGACGCGCCTGCATGACGCGCTTCATTATTCTCAGGCAATGCGCATTGGTGACCGCGTGGAGATCTCCGGACAGGGCGGATGGAACGACGATCTCGTCATTCCGGAGTCGATTGAGGAAGAGATCGAGCAGGCGTTCAAGAACGTGGAACGGACGCTCGCGACCGCCGGAGCACGCTGGCCGCATGTGGTCCACGTCAATTCCTATCACGTCGGTGGATTCCCTCCCGTGATCAACGAAACAATGGCCAAGCTGTATCGCCACTACATGCCCGACCGCGCTCCAATCTGGACGCAGTTGGGAATCGAAGCGCTGGGGCTTCCAACCATGCGTATCGAAATTCGCGTAACAGCTATCATCGCCTGACCCCGCGGTTCGTGCAGGCGCCGTGCCGCGCTAATCCCGCACGCCCTGCGCCCGCTTCTCCATGCATATCATCGTATCGAGAGATCCGGTTATCATCGGCGTGCTCGGAGAACGGGGGGCCGCCTTGGCCTGGTTGGTGCGCCTCGGCTGCCTGCGGGCGATGGCCAGCACTGCCAGGAGCGTGAGCAACGCCGCCGCATAAAGGAACAGGCCGCCAGGGCCGACGATATTCATTGCAGCTGCTCCTATTAGGGGGCCAGCGGCTGTCCCGATCCCGTTGAGCAACAGAAGCCCGCGCGCGGTGCCGAGTAGCCGACCGGCCGGAAGATCGTCGTTTGCGACGGCGAGACACAACGAATAAATCGGGATGCCAAAGCCGCCGAACAGCGCACCTGCCGCAAGGAGCAGCGGCAGAGGCGCTTCCACCGCCAACGCTACGCCGATGGCAGACGCTGCGGACGCCAGCGCCGCACCGGCGATGACAAGATTCCGGGGCACTCGATCCGAAAGCCAACCGAGTGGCCAATGGAAGGCGAGCGTTCCACCAAGAACCGCAGCCATGAAGGCGGAGATACCGCCCACATCGAGGCCGATGCTCTGGGCGAAGTTCGCGCCCATGCCCCAGAAACCACCGATAGCCAGGCCGGCCAGGAAAGCGCCAGCCGCAGCGAGAGGTGATACGAGGACGAGGTCCCTGAACGCGACCCATTCCTGTTCCACCTGGGCCGGCGGATGACTGGGCAGCAAGGTGATCGGAACCACCGCCGCTGATATCAGCAGCGACACGATGAGGAACAATGTCACGTCGGCGGGCGGTGCGATGTTGAGTAACGCCTGCCCGATTGCCCATGAGCCCATAGAGACAACTCCGAATATCGACAGGAGCTGCCCGCGTGTGGATGGCAATGCGTGGGCGTTGAGCCAACTCTCCGTTGCGAGGATCATGCCCGCGTAGGCGAAGCCGGTAATCAGGCGAAGCGGCATCCAGGCGATCGGCTCCACGAACGCCACATGGAGAAGGGCGGTCATCGAGGCAATGGCCGCGAAGCCGGCGAAGGTTCTGACATGTCCCACGGAGACGATGATCGGTGGCAACACGAGCGCGCCGATCGTGAAACCCGCGAAATAGAAGGACATCATCGCGCTGATCGCGCCGGTCGAGAACCCCTTATGGCCGGCTCTCACGATCAGGAGCGTGCTCAGCAGGCCATTGCCCAGCAGCAGAGCGGCGACGCTCAGCAGCAGCGCCGCCACCGGCGCGAGAACGAGGCCGCGCTTGCCCGCCGACCTCATGGTATCCATCGCCGGGCTCGTTCTCGGGCCTGACTTGAGGGTTGATACTCTGCCGCACTGATGAACTGGTCGAATGCTTCGCACCAGATGACGACCGTGTTGTAGTCACGGACATCGATGCCGGCAGGCACCTCGACGATGAAGCCGTTGAACGTCTTCACATCGCCCACGCGGACTGATCTGTCCTTGATTAGGAGAAAGGCCTCCTTCGTGTCGACGAAACGTGGTGCGAGGTAGAGCTTGTAGTCGGGACCAGGGGCGAGGCGCCCGATATGGGCGATACGGTCGCGCGAGACCCGGATCTCGCCTTCCCCCCAGTGAAGCAGGTCGCTGCCTTTGAGATCGCGGGCCAGACGCCCTGCGTAGAGCGTCTCGGCTGAGATGGTCCGCAAGGCCGCCGCGTCCGGGGCCTGGGGGGCGGTCAGGATCGGCAGCGTGTAGACACCGCCCGCGAAGCCCATGGCGAGCATCGCGAGATGGGTGGCAATCAGGATGACCCAGCGCCGCATCGGTTACACCAGCTCCAGTCCCTTCACGAGCTGATCGGCGTCGAGATGGAAGTCCGAGAATACGATGCGGCCGCCAGCGTCCATCACGGAGAACCAGGGCGTTCCCCGCGTGCGGTAGTCCTCCATGAAGGTGGGAAGCGTCGCGCCGGCAGGTGGCTCGTCCTGACCGAACGCGACAGGAAGCGCATACTTGAGCTGGTTCACGCGCAGCTTCTCGAAGGTGTTCTCATCCGCTCCTTCGAAGACGGTCTGGATCACCGCGAAGCCCACGCCCTTGGCGCTCAATGCACCATGCAACCTTTGTAGCGTCGGAAATCCATGCAAATGGCAGCCACGGCACCAGTGCTGGAAGGCGAAGAGGACTTTCGGGCCGGTGCCGAGATCCGACAGCTTGAGCGGCGCGATGCTTTCTCCATCCGCGCCAATCCATCTCTGCACCCGCAGCTCGGGGGCTTGTCGTTCGTCGACGCTCATCTGATCCTCCAATTCCGATGCAGAAGTCCGATGAGTGGTCGCGTGTGGCGATGGCACGCGAACCTCACCGCCTTGATCCCCTACAGGTTGTAGGATGCGAGTTCGCCGACCGATACCTCGTGGCCAGCCCCGCCGTTCTTCCGTCGGTGTGTCACCGCCGCCCCTCAATGACAAAGGCGCGATAGCGGGAACCGGCAAAACGGTGCGCAGCGATGGTTTGGTAGGCGGGGCTATGATACCAATCACGGGCGGCCTGCATCGTCGGGAACCGCAAAATTACGGCCCCTTCGACGGGCGGCCCCTCCAAATGCTCCATCGCGCCATAAGCGGCGAGAAAGGTTACGTCGTGGCCATCGAACGATGGGCCGACGCCTGCAGAATAGGTTGCGAGTTCTTCCGGATCGGTGGTTTCTTCGCGGGTGAAGACGACGAACGCTTCCATCTTAAAGTCTTTCATAAGGTCGCATCTGCAGGCCACCGCCGCTGGCGATGGCCTTAAAGTCGTCAGGCTGGCAGCTCGAACCCGATTTTCGTGAGTGCCTCGACGCACGCATCCTGATCCTGCTGATAGTTGCCTCCGGAGATGCCGATCCCGCCGATCAACTTCCCGTCTTCCAGGATCGGATAGCCTCCGCCGACAGCGACCATCCGGGGGCGATAGGCCAGCGGCGCCACTTTTGGATCGTTCGAAACATAGTCGTTCCAGACATGGGTGGGGTACCCAAACGAGGCGGAACTCCAAGCCTTGTCGATGGCAACATCGACGGTGAGAAACGGCGCGTCATCAGTGCGCTCGAACGCGCGCAGGTTACCGGTGGCGTCGACGACGGCGACCGCAGCCGGGATGCCGATTGTACGTGCCGCGGCGATCGCCGCGTCGATGAGGGCGACGGCGGTTTCGCGGTTGATCGAGGCGGTGGCAATGGATTTCGTCATGAAATTTCCTTCGCCGTGGCGTAATCCGTCCGGCGTTCTTGAGGTTAGAAAAGACGTTCGGCGGTGGCAGTCATCAGAAGCCTTCGAGGACAATCTTGCCTCTTGCCGCGCCACTTTCGATCAGTGCGTGCACCGTCTTCAGATTGGCGGCATTAATTGGCGACAATTTTTCGGTTAGCGTCGTGCGAATTTTGCCGTCGTCCACCAGCACCGCCAGCGAATTGAGGATCTTGCCCTGCTCATCCATGTCGGGCGTGCCGTAGAGCGACCGTGTGAACATCAGCTCGTGGTGGATCGACACTGCCTTGCGCTTGAACAGCATGACGTCGAGCGCCTTGGGATCGTCGATGAATCCGAACCGTCCTTGCGGGGCGATCAGTTCGGCGATGTCGGATGCATGCTGCTCGGTATGCGTGGTCGAGAACACGAAAGCGGGAGCGCCGATGTTGAGCTCGGCAATCTGTGGCGCGAGCGGCCGAGAGTGGTCGATGACATGATGAGCCCCAAGCCCTTTAACCCACTCCTGGGTTTCCGGCCGAGAGGCGGTGGAGATGACGATGAGATCCGTGCGCTGTCGAGCGATCTGGATGGCGATCGACCCGACCCCACCCGCACCACCGATGATGAGGATCGCCGCCGCCCCGGGAACGGGCTTCGTCACGTCCAGGCGATCGAACATGGCTTCCCAGGCCGTCAACGTCGTGAGTGGCAGCGCCGCCGCTTCCGCCCAGTCGAGCGACGCGGGTTTACGACCGACGATCCGGGCGTCGACGAGATGGAACTCCGCATTGGTGCCAGGCCTTATGAGCGATCCGGCATAATAGACCCCGTCGCCTACCGCGAACTGCGTCACGTCGGGGCCGACCTCTTGCACGATCCCGGCCGCATCCCATCCCAGCACTTTCCAATCGCCATCAGCGGGCGGCGTGCTGCTGCGGATTTTGTAGTCGACCGGGTTGACCGAGACAGCCTTCACCTCAACCAGGATATCGCCTCCTTCAGCGACAGGCCGAGGCAGATCAATGTCGACCAGAGAGGCGTCCTCGGCGATGGGTCCCGGAACCTTGTAACCAACGGCTTTCATCGGTGTCTCCAGCTTGCTGTATCCTGAAGTCTTATCGATCAGATCGAAATTTCTTCCGAAATATACTCAGGATTTAAAGATTTCGCGTGTCAGACTATGAAGGTATGCGCGCAACATATCCAATAGCGGTACGACATAGTTTCCATACCTCGGAGCCGGATTCAGAAGTTTATCGAAAATAGCGGTTTATTGCTGTTCGGCGGGTGAGCATCCGGATGGAGGCGATAAGCGCCCAAGCGGTTGAGGAGTCGACCTCTCAGCGGTCGCGTTGGCAGGGGCGATCTCGCCCGCCGGTCTCACACCAACGTTGGCAAGCGACGGCGTCCGCTCGAAATCCGCTGACGGGGATACGCCTGCAATGCCGATTCGAAGCTATCGAAACTATAGCTACAGGGTATTGGGAAATCATACTGGACTGACGCTATAGTCTTCACGCATAACCACGACTCAAAATGGTCCAACACTTTTCTCTACGCTAATAGGGGAGCCCGCAGAATTCGGAAAAAATCGTACGCTAAGGTTTTCCGGGCATCCGTAAGGGCCGAAACTTCCCGTCTTCCAGTCTGCGGCTCTGCCGCCAGACGTAATCGCCGGTTCATGTACAGGACCTTAAGCGGCGAGTCCATTTAAAACGCCTTCCAAGGTCCTGTTCTGTATCGACTTTCTCTGCTTGGTTCGGCAGGCGTTCTTGGCCAAATAATCGGCAGCCCATTCCAATCTTTCCCTTATTTCTGTCAGCGCCCTATGGGCCACTGCTTCCAATAGCGGTAGCCACCACGTCGCACTGTTCTTCGACGCTTTCAGCATCGATAGCGCCCCACTCATCACACTCTGCGCGACCCGTCTCTTCATCACCAGCGACAGCAGGCTCGTCCACACCAACCCCTCGGCAATCGCTTTCTCGCCCGTCACAAACCCCTTGAGCCGGTTGTGCGATTTCCACTCTTTAAATAACAACTCCACCTGCCAACGGCAGCGATACAGGCTCATCACCTGCTCTGCTGACCATGCTGCTCGCGGTAGGTTCGTCATCCACAGACAGAACCGCTTTTCCTCAGCAAACCAGCGCCGGATCAACCGGTACTCGACCTGGCCGGACTTCACCACCATATCCAGTACCTCGGCCCGACAGCGTCGCCGTCCGGCCTCTCTCAGAGATAGTCCCGCCAGCTTGGGTACTTCCCGTCCATCACCGCGCCAGGCTTGGATTATCTTGGGGTTCAGGCTTTTCGTGCCGCGCACCAGATAAAATCCGCCAGCGTCGTTCACCTGCTCAAACCAAGCCCTGTCAATGTAACCTGCGTCAGCCAGCAGCAGGCAGTTGGTCAGCGTGTGGGCTTCAGGCAGAAATTGCCGTTCCCCTGCGGTATCGGCAGACACACTCATGCACAACGGGCTCTGCTCCGACAGTGACATGGTCATATGGCACTCGATAGCTGCCGGACTGATGGTCTTGAACCGGCCGGGAAAATCAGCAGCAAGGCGCCGATGCACCGCAAAGGAGGTGCCATCGTGCAGTAACACCTGCTTGAACGCGCCGAGGGAGGCTGCTTTGAGTTGATGGTCGATACGCAAGGCGATGGCCCGCTCGACCAGGGCTTTCATAAACAGGGCAAAGCTCTCTTTGCGCAGCTGATTGTGAAACGGTTTGTAAGAAACCTGATGGGTGTTTACCAGTTGCAAGGCATTGAAATGGCGGTGTAAACCGGCAATGTCATTGACCTGGTCGCCTCCCATGGCCCGCAGCAGTGCAGGTACGAGCATGGCTGGGGTAATGGCACGCTGACGCAGACAAAACTTGCAGAGCCGAGCAATGCGCTCGAGTGCGGCGGGAGCCAAGAGTTGCTCCAGATAGTAATTAGCGTTGATAATAGTCATAGGCTTCGCGCGTGTTGATTTTGTTTGGCGATAAAATCAGATCACAAACGAAGCCTTTTTTATATCTATTTCAATTGGTTGCCGCTAAAGATCCTGTACATGAGTGAGGGTTATGGTGGCTATATGCTGGATATTGCTATTCAGATGACAGCCATATGGGGAAGATTACAGGCGCCTGAAATAACAGCAGAGTATGGAGTGACTACCACGGCTGGAGGTTGGCACGGGCTGATCCCCTCTCCCTTTGGGAGAGGGTTAGGGTGAGGGGAGCTGGCTGACCGGGTGTAGCAACCAGGCGGCATTACACCGCTGAATCTTCAGTTATTGAAATTCCACGCGATCGGCAGTTCGACGTCGAAGATAAGTGCATCCCCGTCGAGGCGAAAGGCCAGGCTGGTCTGGTGCTGGTCGTATTCGTTGATAATCAGGCAGCTCTCGGCGAAGTTGGACTCGTAGTTGATATGGGCCACTCCTTCACGGCCGTCAGCGAGTTCGATGCTGAGCACCCGCAGCGGGTTCTCCTGACTGAGGTTGACCCGGGTGTCCCCCACGTCCACCAGCCGTTCCAGCAGAGGGAAGAAATCTTGTCTGTGGGTCGTTATGGCCTGGGTGATGGCCTGCTCCAGCTCAGCCTGGGTGGCGAAGGGGCCGCCGAGTGGGTAGCGGGTCTGGATCCTTTCCTGAGTCATTGCGTTTCCTCCTGAACTGAGATGTGGCAACAGTTTGGCCGCTGCAGTGACCTGTCATGTACAGGATCTTTAGCTACAACCAATTGAAATAGATAGAAAAAAGGCTTCGTTTGTGATCTGATTTAATCGCAAAAAAAAACCGACACGCCCGAAGCCATGACTATTATAAATGCAACCCAGTACCTCAAGCAACTTCTTAGCTCTTCTGAACTCAACCGGATCGGTAAATTTACCGGTTTTTGTCAGCGACTCCGGGATATCCAGCCTGCGAGACTACTCCCGGCTCTGCTCTCAGGGCTTGGTTGCGACAAGGTGGATGGTATTGCTGGTTTGCATCGCCATTTCAATGCGTTGCAGCTCCATGATACTGACCAAATAGCGTATAAACCCTTTCACAACCAGTTACGCAAGCAGGGTTTTCCCTTGTTCATGCGCGCACTGGTTGAACGAGCCATCGCCTTACGCCTCAAGGAGTGTCTACCGGACGCCCACGGACTGGCAGGCTTTGAGCAGGTACTGCTGCAGGACGGGTCGTCATTCGCGTTACATCCGCAATTGGCAGAACATTTCCCGGGCCGATTCAATAAGCACAGCCCCGCTGCGGTAGAGTGTCATATGACCATGTCCTTGCTGGACCAGTCGCCGATATCGATGAGTATCACGGCGGATACCGAATCGGAGCGCAAGCATCTTCCGGCCGAAAATTCGTTAAATAACAAACTGTTATTGGCGGATGCCGGTTACATCAGCCGCGAGTACTTTGCTGATGTGACCAAAGCCAAAGGAAGCTATCTGGTCAGAGGGAGTCAAAATCTCAATCCCAAAGTACAGGCAGCTTACCGACAGGACGGCAGGGAAATGCCCAAGTTACTCGGAAAAAAGCTCAAGGATATCGATCGGAGAAGCTGCAGAGCCGAGGTTCTGGATCTGGATGTGAGTTCGGGAAAGTATAAATATCGACTCATAAGACGTTGGTTTGCAGAGGAAAAACGGTTCTGTATATGGATGACCAATCTTCCGCGTGAGCGATGGCCAGCCGAGAAGGTGATGGCATTGTATCGTTGCCGTTGGCAGATCGAACTGTTGTTCAAAGAGCTGAAATCACATAACCGGTTGAAGGCGTTCGCGACACGACAAAAAGCGATAGCGGAAGGCTTGATCTGGGCTAGTTTGCTGGCCTTGCTGGTCAAACGTCGGCTGGCGCTGACGCTGATTGGCAGCGCGGAGTTATCGATGCTGAAGATTGCCAAAAACAGCGCGCTTTGGTTAATGCGGGGTTCGAGGTCCAATGATGTAAAAAACCACGCTAAGAGGTTAATTCATTGTTTGTATTCAAATTTAATGGTCTTAACTCGCCCTTCAGAATATCTTCCGGTAACGAAAACGTATAATGTCCCAGCATATTTATATGGCCATGTATCAGCGGCGATAATCTTGCCAGATGCTCCTCTTCAGGTGTTTCCCCCGATTTGCGAAGATGTGACAACGCCTCCTGCATGTAAAGTGTATTCCACAGCACAACCGCATTGGTCACCAGACCCAGAGCACCGAGTTGATCTTCCTGCCCTTCACGGTAGCGTTTTCTAATCTCACCACGTTGTCCGTAGCAAATGGCTCGAGCCACTGCATGGCGTCCTTCTCCCCGGTTGAGCTGAGTGAGGATCCGACGCCGGTAATCCTCATCATCGATATAGTTGAGAAGATACAACGTCTTGTTGACCCGGCCCACTTCCATAATCGCCTGAGCCAGACCAGATGGTCGGCTACTTCTCAACAGTGAACGAATAAGCTCTGATGCATGGATGGTCCCAAGCTTCAGTGAGCCCGCCATTCGCATCATTTCATCCCATTGGGATTCTATTTTTGACAGTTCAACACATCCCCGGGCCAGCTCATTCAGGGCACCATAATGTGCCGTTTTATCTGCCCGCCAGAATATCGCCCCGCCTGCATCGGCCAGACGAGGGGAAAACTGGTAGCCCAGTAACCAGAACAGGCCAAAAATGATATCGCTGGATCCTGCCGTGTCCGTCATAATTTCTACCGGATTCAGCCCGGTCTGCTGCTCCAGAAGCCCTTCCAGTACAAAGATGGAATCACGAAGCGTCCCGGGAACTACAATGCCATGGAAACCGGAGTATTGATCGGAGACGAAGTTGTACCAGGTGATACCGCGTCCTGAACCAAAGTATTTACGATTTGGTCCGGAATTAACCGTTTTAACCGGTGTGACAAAACGCATACCATCTGCGGAGGCAACCTCACCACCTCCCCAGTACCCCGCGAGCGGCAGCGTGGACTGAAAATCAACCAGCCGTGCATTAGCGGTGACCAGCGTTTCTGCCCTGAGATAATTTTGTTTAACCCAGCTCAGACGATGGCGAGTAAGCGCGGGAATATTATGCTTTATCAGGGGTTCATGCCCTATATTGCATGCTTCTGCCAGCAGTGTTGCGCACAGACTGACCTGGAGATCCTGCGCCCGAGCACCTGATTCACTGACGTGGCTGAATTCGCGGGTAAAACCGGTTCGGGCATCTATTTCAAGCAACAGCTCCGTCAGATCAACCGGAGGGATCAATTCTCTTACCCGACGATTCAATTGTATCAGTGCCGGTGGCTCATCCAGTTTATCCAGACTGCTAATCGTCAGTGAGGGATGCTTACCTTCATTGCTTATGCTGACCGCTGCGTTGCAGGCAAAACGTGAAGCCACTGATTTCCATGTGTCATCAAGCCGCGTAGCCAGTTGTTCTGCTGCTTTAGTTCCGTCTGATGGATGACCCAGCGCCCGACATACCGGGATGCGTTGTGCCTGCCATTCAGCTCCCTGAAGCAATTTTTGACGCGGGTCCCCCCACCGATCACTGTTCTCCAGCCAGAGATCACGACGGCGCAAAGAATCTTGAAGGCGCTCGAGAAGACACAGCGAGTAACCCGCTCGTAGAATCCTACCATCTCTGTCGTAGACCAGACGTTTCCATGGGCCGGAAATGATTTGCTCTGGTGCATCGTCGAGAATTCGCTTTTTTGAGCCACTCAGTTCGGCCAGATAATGGATTGCTGACAACGTGAGCTCCCCGGCCGGGGCGGCCTGAAAGTGTAAGTCACGCAACATCGCGGACAGGAAACGCTTCACCCGTCCATATTGTTCCACCATTTCATCCTGAAACTGAGTATCTTGCGGGCGCGCCAGCTCATTTACCTTGCCGACGGATTCAGCCAGTTTGTCCTTTGGTATGCGGCGAAAAATAGCCTGCCGCAGAGCTGCTTCATCGGTGTTCTCATCAAGTAATAACGTGCATGCCCGTGCCAGTAATAGCGCGGCACGATCAAGATCTTTCAGGGTCCTGGGTAATGACTCCAACTTACTGATAGTGTTTTATGTTCAGATAATGCCCGATGACTTTGTCATGCAGCTCCACCGATTTTGAGAACGACAGTGACTTCCTGCCCAGCCTTGCCAGATGCTGCCTCAGATTCAGGTTATGCCGCTCAATGCGCTGCGTATATCGCTTGCTGATAACGTGCAGTTCTCCCTTCAGGCGTGATTCATACAGCGGCCAGCCATCCGTCATCCATACCACGACCTCAAAGGCCGACAGCAGGCCCAGAAGACGCTCCAGCGTGGCCAACGTGCGTTCACCGAATACGTGCGCCACAACCGTCCTCCGTATCCTGTCATACGCGTAAAACAACCAGCGCTGGCGTGATTTAGCGCCGACGTAACCCCACTGTTCGTCCATTTCCGCGCAAACAATGACGTCACTGCCCGGTTGTATGCGTGAGTTTACCGACTGCGGCCTGAGTTTTTTAAGTGTCGTAAAATCGTGTTGAGGCCAACGCCCATAATGCGTGCACTGGCGCGACATCCGACGCCATTCATGGCCATATCAATGATTTTCTGATGCGTACCGGGTTGAGAAGCGGTGTAAGTGAACTGTAGCTGCCATGTTTTACGGCAGTGAGAGCAGAGATAGCGCTGATGTCCGGCAGTACTTTTACCGTTACGCACCACGCCTTCAGTAGCTGAACAGGAGGGACAGCTGATAGAAACAGAAGCCACTGGAGCACCTCAAAAACACCATCATACACTAAATCAGTAAGTTGGCACCATTACCCGTGAAGCTGATTCAACTCGTGCCTCAGTTGCTCCTTCGTATATTCCTTTTCGATTTGCTGATGGAGGATGCCATTAGCGTCAATCTGAGCTTTTAACACCAGAAAGAGAAGCACTGAACCCAGAATTTGTACAAATGGGCTTGAAATACCTCCAAGAACATCTCCTATTTCGCCATAACCTTTCAAATATTGCAGCGGAAGAAGAGGTGCAAACAAAGGGATAAGCAGGCAAGCCGCACCACCAATGACTATGACCCAGAAAGCTATTTTGGTAACAGGAGAGTTATAGATATTCATTTTTACACCTTTTCAGAATTTTCTTTTCTGTACGCGCTAGGAGTTTTGCCAATTTTTTTCTTAAACAACTTTTGAAAGTGTTCATGTGCCGGATACCCAATGGCTTCACTCACTTCGGGAACAGACTTACCGGATTCTTTAAGCAGCTGCTTTGCTTTTTCAAGCCGACAATAGGTTAAATAATCAAGAGGTGTCATGCCTGACAGCTCCTTAAATTTGACGCTGTAGTTCGTACGCGACATCCCCGCAATCCCGGCGAGATCGTCAAGACCCCATTTTTTATCGAGACTATGATGAATAGCTTCCAAGGTTTTGCTGAGTTGCGGATTTTCGATCAGTTTGAAGAATCCAGCATTTTTATTGGATTTGTACATGTGGATTCTTAACGCTTGCACGAAGATAATTTCGGTCAGCTTTCTGACTAACGTGTTGCTTCCAGGAAGCCCTGATTTTGCTTCCTGCTCTATAATACTTAAAAGCATGGCAAGCCAAGGCGAGTGGGAGTTATCAGCACTCTTGATATGCACGACATTTGGCAGCGAATTTAAGAATGGATGATCGGGTCCGCCATTAAAACAAAAATGTCCGCAAACGACGTTGGCTTTGAGCTTGCTCTGATCACCGTATTCCAAAACTTGAGCTTCGGTGAGGTTGGCTTTAGCTCTAAATTCGACCGCAGGCTCGGCCTTGATTTTTGGTGCACTGGCCATGGTGTGCTCCATCCCTTTGAAAAAGATCAAAATATCGCCCTGCTCCGCCAATGCTTTAAGTTTAAGTTTTGGCACCTCATACCAAAACTCGCCATGAGTCACGATGTGAAATCTCGCTAGATTCTCTTCCTGCGGGAGGCTGATGCCCCAGTCTCCCGCAAATGAGGTTCTATACCAGTAGCTGCTAGTAAGCTCTACCTTATCTAAAATTTCACTGAGAACATCCATATGTAGCTCCTACGTAAACTGTCCAATAGGTCATGTTATACGAACTATTGAACATATTATATCTATTTTACATGCTGTAAAGTCAGTCTAATCAGTAAGTGGATGAAAACTAAGGAGGCTTTATGAAACTAGATTATGTGATCGTTGCCGGAGGGTGTTTTTGGGGTCTCGAAGACCTCCTTAGGAGTCTGGACGGTGTGACGTCAACGAAGGTGGGCTACTCTGGCGGAGATTTTGATGATCCTACCTACGCCGATATTATAACAGGGAAAACGGGGCACGCCGAAGCGGTTCGCGTGGAATACGACCAAGACGAAATATCTCTCGAAGAGATTCTACATTACTTTTTCAAAATCCATGATCCGACTACGAAGAATCGCCAAGGAAATGATGTTGGCACTTCGTATCGCTCGGCAGCGTTCTATCGTGACGATGCACAGAAAGCGATTATCGAAAACGTGATTGATGAGGTCAATGAGATCGGTCGCTTCGAGAATGAAGTGGTCACGACCGTCACCCTGGAAAAAGAATTCTACGACGCTGAGGCATATCACCAAAACTATTTGCAGAGGAATCCCAGCGGATACTCTTGCCATTTTGAAAGAGACTAAATCATGAACCAAATGAACGAGGAAAAAATGAAAGCACTTAAGAATGTTGTTATTTATACGAAAGACCATTGTCCATTTTGCGCACGCGTGAAGAATTACCTAACTGCTGAAAAGGTCGATTTCAAACAAATTCGCGTAGACGACGATCCGAAGACTTACCTGGAGTTGAAGGAAAGAACAAATCTCCAAACTGTACCGCAAGTTTTTGTGGATGGAGAATTCATTGGTAGTGCTACAGACTTCTTCTCGTGGATTGATAGCTAAAGAGTGAACCCTAAAATAAAGGAGCAAATATATGTTCAATTGGAAAAGCATTTACAACTACCTGGATAACGGCACTCCCGCGCCTCCCAAAAAAGTAGAAAAGAGCGAGGAAGAGTGGAAAGAAATTCTGACGCCAGCGCAATTTCGGGTCATGCGGATGAAAGGCACCGAACGCGCGCACACCGGAGAACTCTGTTCATTTTATGAAGCTGGAAGGTACGCCTGTGTGGGCTGCGACACCGAACTCTTTGACTCGAACCTAAAGTTCGATTCGGGAACGGGATGGCCGAGTTTTTCTGAGCCAGTCGCAGACAACGTAATTCAATATGAACTGGATACGACCTTCGGGCGCAGAATCGAAGTGCTATGCAATGTGTGCGAAGCCCATCTGGGGCACGCTTTTCCAGACGGTCCTGAGCCATCAGGGGTCCGATTCTGTATTAACTCGGAGTCATTGAAGTTTGTAGAATAATTTTTAAATCGAGGGGGTTTATGAAAGTGAACCTTTTGAAAAAAGGAGCCGTTCGTGTTGATTAAGCTGTTCGGTCATAAAGACTGCCATAAAACCAAGATTTACCATTCGTACTTGCAAGAAAAAGGGAGCCAGTTTGTTTTTTTGGATGTTCATGAAGACGACGCGGCTGCTGATGAACTGTGCTCCCTCTATTCGAACGGAAAGCTGAATTTCCCGACAATAGTGGTTGGGACAAAGAAGCTGAGAAACCCCAAGTTCAAGGACCTTGACAGGTGGTTGGAAGCTTCAATGAAATAATGAGTTTTTTAGAATTATTAATAACTTAATAAGCAGTAAGATCAATGATTACAGCAATTTTCCGCAGTTGTGTTACCAAGAAACATGCTGCGGAGTTTTAGCAAAGATACTTCATCAAGCTGGTGTTGGAAAACGTGGTCTTATCGTCGTTTGCACGGCGTGAGGAATGGGAGTGGCTTCAATTTTTGAAAGTTAGGTGAAAAATATGTCGGATCTAAAAATGAATAAAGAAGACGGTGTTGAAAGCTATGAATTTGCAACCCCTGAAGCAATCGAAGAAGCATTGAAAATCGGGAAGCTTAGTCAAACGGTTTTCGGCATGGGTTGCTTTTGGGGACCGGATTCTAATTTTGGAGGGACGCAGGGAGTAGTGCAAACACGTGTTGGCTACGCTGGAGCATCAACTCTGGATCCGAGTTACCGCAACATCAACGGACACGCCGAAGTCGTCAGAGTGATCTACGATAAAGACCAAATCAGCTACAGGGAACTTCTTGGAAGTTTTGAATCATGGTCTGTTCATGGTAGAAAGCAGGGCCAGTATCGCCAGATACTTTTTGTTTTTGATCTGGAGCAAAAACAAGTAGCTGAAGAACTGATTCAAGCGATTGGAAAGGAGAAATCTCCCGAGGTGATTGAGGCCGGAGAACAAAATGGTTATTTTTGGCCCGCCGAAGATTACCATCAAAAGCATCGTCTTCGCAGAAACAAACAGCTTGTAAGTCTTGCAGAAGTAGATTTCGGTCCTCGCTGGGATGAACATCTGTATTTTACTAAATTAAATAGTACCGATAGAAAAGGCTTCAGTCTCTCAAGCTGGCTAAAAAAGTTGTCTCCGGAAATGCAGAAAGCTTACCGAATCGGTTAATCTGAAATTGCAGCTGGCTAAAGAACTCTATTTTCTATATGTAAAGAATGTGACGATCTCCTTCACATGGAGTCCAAGAGAGCATAAAAAATCTGTGTAAGTCGCATTACCCATGTATTTGAAAGGAATAAATAATGCCAATATCAGACCAGCTTATCGACCGAAGCAAGACCTCAGTTTTTATGAGGTCTTGAGATCAGCGCAGCATGAACAGATCTCTTACAGTGTGGCGAACACACTGGTTTGATTGCGGCCTTGGGTTTTAGCTTTGTATAACATCTGATCGGCGACTTCGAGCAACTGCTTTTTGTCGTCAAATAAATCAGCGCTGGCCAAACCTATGCTGACCGTTAATTGTCGTAATAACCACTCATGGTTAGCCACTACCAGCCTTAACTTTTCCAGTGTTTTATTTGCGGACGCTGTGTCTGTGCCTGGCAGGATCAGCACAAACTCTTCACCACCATAACGGGCGAAAAAGTCATAGTTCCTGCTATGGCGCTGAAACAGAGCCGCGACTTGACTCAGTGCCTCATCTCCTGCGGCATGACCATAGCTGTCGTTAAAACTCTTAAAGTGATCAATATCAATCAATGCCAGTACAAAAGATTGTCCTGTTCTTTGCCAGCGAGCAAATTCAGCTTCAAACTTGAGGTCAAAAGCTCTTCTGTTGTTCACCCCTGTCAGCGCATCCGTCATGCTGGTATTATGTAATTGTTCGCCGACTTTTTTCAGCTCCAGTATGGCGATCACTTGTCTGGACAGAGCCTGCAAAGAGCTTATCTGCCGCTGGTTCAGCTGCTTAGGAACATGATCATAGACACAAATAGTACCAATCACTGCACCTTCGGGATCAATCAGCGGCGAGCCAGCATAAAATCGGTAGCCAGGTCCTGAAATCACCATAGCATTGGTACTGAATCTGTGATCTAAAGTAGCGTCAGGGACCACCATTACCGCATCAGGTGTTTCCATTGCATACACGCAAAAGGACTCTTTAATTAATACAGAGGTACGCGAAATACCAACTTTTGCAATTAGATTCAGCTTTGTGTCATCGGTTCGCGTCACCATAGCCACTGGTGCATCACAGATATAACACGCCAGTTCAGTGATATCCCGCAGGTTCTGATCTGCTTCAGCAGGTGCTTTTAGTGTGGTTTCTGCACTAGCTGTTTGAGCTAAACTAAAGGTCATGTACTTCTCCGTTTTTCTACTGCATTTTTCAAAGATCCTGCATAGAAAAATGAATTAAATCGTTGATTTAACTCTAAATAGCTGTTCCGAATAGTAGATCACCGGAGGAAGGGAACTCAGTCCAGTTTGTGCGATCTGATTAGTCGCTAAACAAAACAAGCCACACCCAAAGGACTGAGTTGATGCCTATCCTACCACCTCTGCCACGACCACAACGGCGCCGCATTCACAAAATCATCCATGCCACCCGTGATAAAGGACATGCTCGTCGCTTGATGGCCATCTTGCTGTTACATGAAGGACGCACGATCACCGATGTTCATCACCTTACCGGCGCTGCGCGCTCGACCATCGGTTGTTGGCTTCGGTGGTATCGAGATGAAGGCATAGATGCGCTAGAAGCCTTACCGGCTGGCCGTGCCCCAGTCTTACCTATCGCCAAGATTGTCACCTTACTGGTGCTGCTCATGCAGTTTTCTCCGCAAGATTTTGGTTATCAGCGCAGCCGTTGGTGTACTGAACTATTGGCTATAAAAATCAATCGGTTAACAGGGCTCAATGTGGCAGCCTCCACGCTCCGCCGATGGTTACCTCGTATGGGCATTGTCTGGCGCAGGCCCGTGCCGACCTTGCGGATAAAAGACCCAGCCTATCAGGAAAAAATGGCGAATATCGACGCCGCGCTGGCCCGCTGTGATGCCGATAATCCGGTGTTTTATGAGGATGAAGTCGATATAGACCTCAATCCCAAATTAGGAGCCGACTGGATGTTCAGAGCGCAGCAAAAGCGGGTTGTCACACCGGGGCAGAATGCCAAGCATTATCTGGCAGGCGTTCTCCACGCAGGCAACGGAAGGGTACTTTACGTCAGCGGGATCAAGAAAAACTCATCGCTGTTTATTGCCATGCTGGAAAAGCTGCGCCACCACTACCGACGAGCCAAAACCATCACGTTGATCCTCGATAACTACATCATTCACAAAAGCAAACAGACCGAGCGATGGTTGAAGAAGAATCCCAAGTTCTGCCTGGTGTTCCAGCCAGTTTACAGCCCTTGGGTTAATCACATAGAACGGCTATGGCACAAGTTACATGAAACCATCACGCGCAATCATCAATGCAGAGGGATGGCAAACCTGCTGGCCCGAGTGAAACACTTCATGGATACCGTGTCTCCTTTCCCGGGGAATGGCTATGGCACAGCGAAGGTGTAGCACTATTGGGATCAGTTATTTAGCTGACTGTCAATAAAGCAATCTGCAACCATGTCTTTTAACCCTTCCATCAATTTTGTTTTTTTGTGCATGACGGACGTTAAGCGTTCAATGTGCCTCATTGATTTCCCTGGACGGCACAGAGAGAATTTATCAGCAATATCCTTGAGTCCTGACTGTCGAGCTTTAATCGGGGATAGGTGCGACAAGTTGTGCTGGATAATTGCGCAGTAATCCTTGATGGTTTTGATCTGCCGGGACACTTCTGTTATCTGAGCGATGTCTTCCGAGAGCCAGCAATCAATATTTTCCGCATTATTCAGCTTCATTTTGCTCTGTTCTGTAAATAAAGTGGAATCGGCGTCCCCTTTGACAAACCTGTAATGCAACGTGTTGTTATGTCTGTAAAGCACGACACAGGAGATCTGATCTTGTCGTTGATATTCAAAAATGACAAAACTACGTGCTTTAGAAAGATAGAAATCCAGAAAGGTTTTAGGCTTTTCTCTGACCATATACTGAGGGTCAATCCCATAAAAAACAGGAACCAGAACAAGAGATGAGGTTTTTCCTGCTCCGTTTGTCCCTGAGATGTTGCTATGACCCGTCAAGGATATTTCCGTCAATGAAGGAAACGCGCTCTGGTTGGTGATGATCCGCAGTAGTGCACTTTTCATAAAAATCGCCTGCAAAATATACATTAAATCAATATATATCAGATCAGTGCATATTGGTAGTGTCAAGGTTAAATAATAGGCAATTTTGTACTAGGTAGCGTTTTAATTTGATTATGGACTTTATGCTATACCGATAAATACACAGGAAATTTTTTTCACAAAAGTGTATGAATGTTGATAGAAGCAACAAGCTACCATCGAAGGGCGTTTCCAAAGATATTGGTATAACAGAGCATCGAACAGACTCAGTTGGAAAGGATCTCGCGTAGAAGCTCTATCATCTTCACGGATAACTCGCGTTTCCAACGATAAATTAGTTTGGGATTATGTAGGGTAACGTTGTTGTATCGTTATGTGATTTTACTCACTTAGCGCGGTGTACAGAACTACTGGATCAGATCAGTTTCAACTGACGTTCTGCCGTTGCACATTTTGCCCTGATGAGTTCGTTCATTGTTGTAAGACAGCCACTCATCCTGATCATTTTGCCGCGTCTCCAGCGTTTGATTAACTTGTTGCGAAAAGCCACCTGATAAAACTCGTTCAGGATCGCCTTATCAAACTGCTCGCAGATCCCATTCGTTTGCGGTGACATCGTTTTAGTTTTCGTGTGATCGATGCCACTACTAGAGTTGGTAATCATGACGCTCGAACTTGCAGAGTAGCACAGCCTATATCGATGTTAACTCTACACCTGACTCTGTCAATTTATGCGTATCAACATAGTGGCTGAAACGTGCTAATAAGAAGGTGAGTTTTGGATGAATGTACCTTTGACAAAATGGTCTGTTGGGTGCTGTATAAAAGTAGTCGATAAGCTCAGTTTTATTCGCTTTAAAATCCTTAAAAAAATAAACCTGAGTAATGACTGGCTGCTCAAAATCAGCTCTACAGGCATCTAATATGTTTACAGCCTGGTTATACTGAACCTCATCATAAGCGTATATCGCTGAACGATATTTACCACGCATTGAGTGGTTTGATGTGCTCGCGTGAGTATGTAAATGGGTTTCGATCAAGGTTGATAAAGAAATAACAGTCGGATCAAAAACCACTTCAATGGCTTCGCTGAACTGAGCGTTGTCACCAATTGAGGCGATCCAACCTTGATTGACAGTAGCAATGCCAATAAGTGATGAAAATACGCCTTCGGTGCACCAGTGACAACCACCGCCTAAGCCGATTGTATTAAGGGTGGTTGTCGTATGCAAATTGCAAGTCTGTGTGGGCTGCTGCAAACTCATTGAGATGAGGGCAACTTCCAGTCTGGTCTGGGGAAGTGGCAGGTATAGCCATTTGGTCGGAGTTCCAAATAGTCCTGATGCATAGCCTCCGCTTCCCAAAAATCACTTGCAGGTTCGACTTCAGTCACTACTTTTCCAGGCCATAATCCCGAAGCATCCACGTCAGCAATGGTTTTTACTGCCTCAGCATGCTGTGCCTCAGAGGTATAATAAATGGCTGAGCGATAAGATGTGCCCTTGTCATTACCTTGTCTATTTACTGTACTAGGGTCATGAATCTGAAAGAAAAACTCTAAAATTTGTCGATAGCTGGTGATTTCATTATCGAACATTATTTCAATGCCTTCAGCATGGTTACCATGATTGCGGTAGGTAGCATTAGCCACTTCACCACCGGTATAACCTACTCGGGTTGAAGTGATACCGGGACGTTTGCGGATAAGATCCTGCATGCCCCAAAAGCAGCCACCGGCTAATACTGCGCGTTCAATTGCCATAATTAAATGTCCTCTACTTGGTCTAAATACTCTGCGTAACCTTTACTTGCCATTTCTTCCCTAGGAATAAAACGTAATGACGCTGAGTTAATACAATAACGTAGGCCACCCTGGTCTTTGGGACCGTCTGAAAATACATGGCCTAAGTGACTGTCGCCATGAGTTGAGCGCACTTCTGTGCGGGTCATGCCGTGCGACCTATCAGTGATTTCAATTACGTTGACAGAGTCTATCGCTTTGGTAAAGCTCGGCCAACCACACCCTGATTCATACTTGGCAGAAGACGCAAATAAAGGCTCACCTGACACGATATCCACGTAAATGCCGGGCTTGGTGTTCTTTAGCAATTCACCAGTCCCTGGACGCTCTGTACCATTTTCTTGCGTCACCCGATACTGCTCCTTAGTCAGAGCAGAAATCGCATTCATAGATTTTTGATAGGTATTCATAAATGTCCTCTTATAGAGTAGAGCCATGTGCCTTTCAGATTATAAGAGACCTTCTGTTTACAGAATTTATTTCACTTAGGCCGTTAACCCGAAAAAATGATCTGATCCAGTAGTTCTGTACACCGCGCTAAGTGAGTAAAATCACATAACGAGGTGCCTATGACAGCTAAAAAGAACTGCAAGACCTATACCGCAGAATTTAAGGCCCTCTAACTTATAGTTGTTTCGGATGCGGCTTATTTGTTTTTGTGCTCCAGTGCTGTAAGTGATGTGCCTACGATAAATATAGACACGACAAACAAGCCTAAATCTTTTAGCAAAAACTGGCCAGGAACCACAGAGATCGCAGGAAACCCAAGAGATGCCTCAAAAACACCGGGTGTAGTCAGCATGAACGACAATGTCGTAAAAAAGAGTCCGGTTGAAAGTACACCGCCCAAGATTGCGAGCTTAGGGGAGAAAACTCGTGCAGCGATTAACAGGCCAACTGAAATTTCAAGCACACCCAGAAAATTTGAGAATCCTTGAATGCTGAGGAAACTATACATCCATGAAAGCAGAGGGCTATTACTAACAAAACCATGTATACCGTTTGCTTCGTAGCTAGTGAATTTCATACCACCAAACCACAAATATATTATCGTCATGGCAACGTAGATGCCACCTATACCAAACTTAGTGACTTTTGCACCGAGATTATTACTAAGGATATTGGTAGTCTGGACACCATTTTCAATTTCGGGAATAGTCATCTTATATCTCCAATTATTTTTAGCCATGTGGACTCACTCTATGTAGCCCACTAAAATGATATGACTCTTGAGAAAAACTATATGTTTACTCGAGTCGAACCTAACTTAGGTAATTGCTGTAGTTGAGCACCAATGGATTAGACATCAATGCCTAGTGGTTGAACGGCCGGGAAGTCGACCTCGGTCTGTGTCACTTCGTTAACGTAGTTAGTGAAAGTGTTCAGGGCAACAGCCAACAGAATATCCACTACATGTGCATCACTGTAGCCAGCGTTCAGCACCGCTTGGACCTGGTCATTGCTGACTTGCCCGCGCTGGCGGACTACGGCGGCAGCAAAACGCACGGCTGCGTCGGCCTTAGGGTCATTTGATGCACCGCTGCGGTTGGCAGTGAGTTCAGCATCATCAAGCTTGGCCACCTTACGGCCTAGGAAGGAATGGCCAGCAAGGCAATAATCGCAGCCGTTGATCTCAGCGACGGCTAGGGCAATACGCTCAAGAGTCGCTGTACCCAAGCCGCCCTGTGCTGATGCTGCGCTCAATTGCAGGTAGCCAGTCAGCGCAGCAGGGCTGTTGGCAACGACGCGGAACATGTTAGGAACGCGGCCCAGTTGTTTTTCCACAGCCTTGAGTGAGGTATGGGTAGCAGTAGGCGCGGCGTCGATTGTGGTAGGGGTGTTCAAACGTGACATAAATTTCTCCTAGTGATTTGAAAGACAGCACGCTGTATTGGCGTGGAATAAATTGTATTTAAGAAGGTTCTGCTTGATAATCCGTTGCTATCAGACAGCTCATCTTCACGTCTTGCGCAGTCGCCATTTCAGTGCCACTACACACCTTCGTTGACGTCACGCCGTCCTGATTTCTAAGGAGGTCTTCGAGACTCCAAAAACACCCTCCGGCAACGATCACATTATTTATTTTTCATAAAGCCTCCTTGGTTTTTATCTATTTACTAATGGAACTGAATTTACAGCATGTAAAATAGATATAACATGCTCAATAGTTCGTATAATGTGACTTATTAGACAGTTTACGTAGGGGCTATGTCAGGGTGAGAGCGTGAACATTTTGTTAAATTTCACCCAGTTTTTTGAGACCCGCATTGAGTACCGTTTCCAGATATTCACTGCTCATTCCTGCGATTTTTTGCTTCCGTCTTACGCTCGCCTTGCGTGAAGTCTCGGCCCTGAGCATGTTCAGCCCCATGTGCCGGATGCACGCCAAAATCTCTGCGGCATCACCGCGATAAATCGGGCAATCATCCTCGCCCATCGTGACGTCCAGCACCCAGTGCAGGCTATTTTCGATGGCCCAGTGCCCACGCACCGCTCGCGCAAACTCATCCTGCACCAACGCTTTGGAACTGATGAAATAACGCTGCTCTATGGTAATTTTTTGCATATTTTCAACGCGATAGGAGATGGCCACGCCAATGCTGTGCAACTGTTTCCAATGAGGAAACTGGGCGGCCAACTCGCCCGCCGCCATGACATGGTACTCACGACCATCGATGCGGCCATGAGCCTTCTCAAGCGTCATCGTCTCTGCGCATAACGGGGTGGCCGCCAGCGGGGCGAGGGCCTGTCGAACCGCCTCGAACAACTTGGGTTGGTTGCCTTTGACGGCCAATAAGTAATCGCCACCTTGCTGAAGGATGGTCTCGGCGATCTCGGTCTGGCACCCCATCGCATCGATGGATACCAGGCAGCCTTTGATGTCGAGCAGCGCCAGCAACTCGGGAATAGCGGTAATTTCATTGGACTTGGCGTCGGTTTTTATCTGTCCGAGCACCAGCTTATTGGCGGCGGCATAGGCACTGACCATGTGAATGGTCGACGTTCGATCCTCACGGTCATAGGAACTGCGCAGGGTTTTGCCATCGATAGCGACCAGGGCGCCATCGGTGTGCTGGTTAATGGCTTGAGTCCACCGCACAAAGGCGGCCTGAAACGGCTCTGGTTTGATGCCGGAGATGATCCTGGCAATGGTGTCATGGACAGGAATGCCGTTTTTAAACAGTCCCTTGGATTGAAACCAGGGAAGATGAACCTCGCCGAAATCCTCAATATCTTCCCAGCCCTCAGCCCCGCCGATCACGGCACAGACGGTGAGAAACAGGACATCGTAGAAGGGATAATAAATCTTGGCATGCTGGCGAGGGTCGTGAATATTGTCGAAGAACTGAGCGAAAACGGCATCAATAGACATGAGAGCACTCCTGAAAAGGAGCATGAGATCACAGCCGGATCACCAGGTCAAATTTCAGGGTGAGGATGTGAGCAAATTGTTAACTATGGAAATCATGGAAATTATCATTTTTTGGATTTCATGCGCATTTTTTGAGCTGAAATGACGTGCAGTGACGATTAAAAAGTGTGAAGGCGATCCTGACTATAAAGTTAACTGCATATCACAGGCCTATAAGTATTTGTTTTGTAGGCAAAAAACTATTTTTAATTTTTAACAAAATGTTCACGATCTCGCCCTGGATCTATGCTAAATAACTGATCCCAATAGTGCTACACCTTCGCTGTGCCATAGCCATTCCCCGGGAAAGGAGACACGGTATCCATGAAGTGTTTCACTCGGGCCAGCAGGTTTGCCATCCCTCTGCATTGATGATTGCGCGTGATGGTTTCATGTAACTTGTGCCATAGCCGTTCTATGTGATTAACCCAAGGGCTGTAAACTGGCTGGAACACCAGGCAGAACTTGGGATTCTTCTTCAACCATCGCTCGGTCTGTTTGCTTTTGTGAATGATGTAGTTATCGAGGATCAACGTGATGGTTTTGGCTCGTCGGTAGTGGTGGCGCAGCTTTTCCAGCATGGCAATAAACAGCGATGAGTTTTTCTTGATCCCGCTGACGTAAAGTACCCTTCCGTTGCCTGCGTGGAGAACGCCTGCCAGATAATGCTTGGCATTCTGCCCCGGTGTGACAACCCGCTTTTGCTGCGCTCTGAACATCCAGTCGGCTCCTAATTTGGGATTGAGGTCTATATCGACTTCATCCTCATAAAACACCGGATTATCGGCATCACAGCGGGCCAGCGCGGCGTCGATATTCGCCATTTTTTCCTGATAGGCTGGGTCTTTTATCCGCAAGGTCGGCACGGGCCTGCGCCAGACAATGCCCATACGAGGTAACCATCGGCGGAGCGTGGAGGCTGCCACATTGAGCCCTGTTAACCGATTGATTTTTATAGCCAATAGTTCAGTACACCAACGGCTGCGCTGATAACCAAAATCTTGCGGAGAAAACTGCATGAGCAGCACCAGTAAGGTGACAATCTTGGCGATAGGTAAGACTGGGGCACGGCCAGCCGGTAAGGCTTCTAGCGCATCTATGCCTTCATCTCGATACCACCGAAGCCAACAACCGATGGTCGAGCGCGCAGCGCCGGTAAGGTGATGAACATCGGTGATCGTGCGTCCTTCATGTAACAGCAAGATGGCCATCAAGCGACGAGCATGTCCTTTATCACGGGTGGCATGGATGATTTTGTGAATGCGGCGCCGTTGTGGTCGTGGCAGAGGTGGTAGGATAGGCATCAACTCAGTCCTTTGGGTGTGGCTTGTTTTGTTTAGCGACTAATCAGATCGCACAAACTGGACTGAGTTCCCTTCCTCCGGTGATCTACTATTCGGAACAGCTATTTAGTCAAAGAGCTGTCACGAGAACACCGTTAGCTTAGCGTACGATTTTTTCCGAATTCTGCGGTTCCCCCTGGCAGAAGCTGGTGATGACCGACACCGGCATCGACCGGCGCTACTACGAACTGTGCGCGCTGTCGGAGCTGAAGAACGCGCTGCGCTCCGGCGACATCTGGGTGCAAGGCTCGCGCCAGTTCAAGGACTTCGAGGACTACCTGGTGCCGCCCGCGAAATTCGCCAGCCTCAAGCAGGCCAGCGAATTGCCGCTGGCCGTGGCCACCGATTGCGACCAGTACCTGCATGACCGGCTGACGCTGCTGGAAACGCAGCTCGCCACCGTCAACCGCATGGCGCTGGCCAACGAGCTGCCGGACGCCATCATCACGGAGTCGGGCCTGAAGATCACGCCGCTCGATGCGGCGGTGCCCGATACCGCACAGGCCCTGATCGACCAGACGGCGATGATCCTACCGCACGTCAAGATCACCGAATTGCTGCTGGAGGTAGACGAATGGACGGGCTTCACCCGGCACTTCGCCCACCTGAAGTCAGGCGACCTGGCCAAGGACAAAAACCTGTTGCTGACCACGATCCTCGCCGACGCGATCAACCTGGGCCTGACCAAGATGGCGGAATCGTGCCCCGGCACGACCTACGCCAAGCTGGCCTGGCTGCAAGCCTGGCACATCCGCGACGAAACCTACGGGGCGGCACTGGCCGAGCTGGTCAACGCGCAGTTCCGACATCCCTTCGCCGAGCATTGGGGCGACGGCACCACGTCATCGTCGGACGGCCAGAACTTCCGCACCGGCAGCAAGGCCGAGAGCACCGGCCACATCAATCCGAAATACGGCAGCAGCCCAGGGCGGACGTTCTACACCCATATCTCCGACCAGTACGCGCCGTTCCACACCAAGGTCGTGAACGTCGGCGTGCGCGACTCGACCTACGTGCTCGACGGCCTGCTGTATCACGAATCCGACCTGCGGATCGAGGAGCACTACACCGACACGGCAGGGTTCACGGACCACGTCTTCGCGTTGATGCACCTGCTGGGCTTCCGCTTCGCCCCGCGCATTCGTGACCTGGGCGACACCAAGCTCTACATCCCGAAGGGCGATGCCACCTACGAGGCGTTGAAACCGATGATCGGCGGCACGCTCAACATCAAGCACGTCCGCGCCCATTGGGATGAAATCCTGCGGATGGCCACCTCGATCAAGCAGGGCACGGCGACGGCCTCGCTGATGCTCAGGAAGCTTGGCAGCTACCCGCGCCAGAACGGCCTGGCCGTCGCCCTGCGTGAGCTGGGACGCATCGAGCGCACACTGTTCATCCTGGACTGGCTGCAAAGCGTCGAGCTGCGCCGCCGCGTGCATGCCGGGCTGAACAAAGGCGAGGCGCGCAACGCGCTGGCCCGCGCCGTGTTCTTCAACCGCCTGGGGGAAATCCGCGACCGCAGCTTCGAGCAGCAGCGCTACCGGGCCAGCGGCCTCAACCTGGTGACGGCGGCCATCGTGCTATGGAACACGGTCTATCTGGAGCGGGCCGCGAACGCCTTGCGTGGCCACGGTCAAGCCGTCGATGACGGCCTGTTGCAGTACCTGTCGCCGCTCGGCTGGGAGCACATCAACCTGACCGGCGATTACCTCTGGCGCAGCAGCGCCAAGATCGGCGCGGGCAAGTTCAGGCCGCTACGGCCGCTGCAACCGGCTTAGCGTGCTTTATTTAATGAGATGGTCACTCCCTCCTTCCCGGTACTATGCTGAGGACAGGCTTTCATTCGGAGAACTATCATGGAAAACATTGCGCTCATTGGTATCGATCTGGGTAAAAACTCTTTCCATATTCATTGCCAGGATCGTCGCGGGAAGGCTGTTTACCGTAAAAAATTTACCCGGCCAAAGTTGATCGAATTTTTGGCGACATGCCCCGCTACAACCATCGCAATGGAAGCCTGTGGCGGTTCTCACTTTATGGCACGCAAGTTGGAAGAGTTGGGGCATTCCCCAAAGCTGATATCACCACAATTTGTCCGCCCGTTCGTTAAAAGCAATAAAAACGACTTTGTCGACGCCGAAGCTATTTGTGAAGCTGCATCGCGTCCGTCTATGCGTTTTGTGCAGCCCAGAACGGAATCTCAGCAGGCAATGCGGGCTCTGCATCGTGTCCGTGAATCCCTGGTTCAGGATAAGGTAAAAACAACCAATCAAATGCATGCTTTTCTGCTGGAATTTGGCATTAGCGTTCCCCGAGGAGCTGCCGTTATTAGCCGACTGAGTACCATTCTTGAGGATAATAGTTTGCCTCTTTACCTCAGCCAGTTATTGCTGAAATTACAACAGCATTATCACTATCTTGTTGAGCAGATTAAAGATTTGGAATCCCAGTTGAAACGAAAGTTGGACGAAGATGAGGTTGGACAGCGCTTGCTGAGCATTCCCTGCGTCGGAACACTGACAGCGAGTACTATTTCAACTGAGATTGGCGACGGGAAGCAGTACGCCAGCAGCCGTGACTTTGCGGCGGCAACAGGGCTTGTACCTCGGCAGTACAGCACGGGAGGTAGGACGACATTGCTGGGAATTAGTAAGCGAGGTAATAAAAAGATCCGAACTTTGTTGGTTCAATGTGCCAGGGTATTCATACAAAAACTGGAACACCAGTCTGGCAAATTGGCCGATTGGGTCAGGGATTTACTGTGCCGGAAAAGCAACTTTGTCGTCACTTGTGCTCTGGCAAACAAGCTGGCCAGAATAGCCTGGGCCCTAACGGCACGACAGCAAACTTATGTAGCATAACGGCAGAAATACACCGGTTTAAAGAATTACTGATCTGGTTTTGCGAATACTGATATTGATGATACTAACGGCCCACCGGCCTGTTGAGGAACCTGTAAAACGGAAAGGCTCATTGAAGCCGTATATTTTCTGGAGGTTCATCAGGCGCGGAACTCATCAAGGCGCGGGAATAAAATCCCATTCAGACGCCGGATAGATTCAAGCAAGCCAACTTGTCGTCAAAATCGGTGTTGCAAAAACGGGAGTGACCATAGATTCCGTTTTCTGAGACGACCCCTGATCGGGCTGAATGAGCAGGAATTTCCTGGCGGCAAACCCGATGATGTTTACAGCGTTCGCACATCGATGAACACCCCTCCGGCCGAAGAGGAAATCGAGGAGGAACGTCGGCTGTTTTATGTCGGTATCACTCGCACAAAACAGCAGCTAAATCTGGTGGTCCCTCTTGATGAAGGGCTTGCGCGGTGGCTCAAAAACCGCTGGGATAGCACCCCGAAGAAGTCACCGATAGCTACTCGCTTCGTCTATGAGGCTGGCTGGACTGCTTGTGCGGTTACCAGTGATGCGATCTATAACAGCACGGTAGAGAAACAGAAGGCTGACTTCAGCAAGTTTCACCAATGGTATCTAAGAGATCTTCAGCGGCTAAAAGTCTAGGGCTACCGATACTTTTCGATTTCAGACAGGTGCTCGTTATCCAGATCAATTGTGGCTTTTCTTTCAGAAGCGAGCTTCTTCGCTCGCTTTGCATACTGAAGCCCCTTGGCTGGCTGCTCTCCGCGTAGGATCTGTTCAGCCTGCTTGCTCGTGCTGTGCCCCAGAAAGCGTTCGTACTGCTCGTCAGATACCTCAGTGCCGATCAGTCGTTCGATCCAGCCGCTTTTCGGCGGGTAACTTACGCCCAGCGCAAGCAACTGCCTTTTCTGTACCCACTATTTCCGGCGCGGCCGGCTTCAATCAAGGCTTTGGTTAGAACTACAGCCATTTGGGGACTCTCATACACAAACCTGAACCATGCGGGTCTGATTGGCGGTCAAGATAGCAGCGCATCGAAATCAACACTGAACTCTGCTTCTAAGAACTCAATCGTGGCTGGTTGGCTATCGAGCGATGCTTCCCGTGTAGACTCCAGTGCGCACTCCAATCGACGCAGCAGAGTAAACGGCAAAATGATCTTGCCGAAGTCGGTATGCTTGAAATCCCCCCCCACAGGTCTTCCGCGTTCTTCCAAATGAAATCAGCTTGCGAAGCAGCCGAACCTACGAACTCTGCCATCTTGGCCTCCAACCAACTTTTGCACGAAACGGCACATCTTCCAAAAGAGGGTTGTCAACCAAGTTTTGCACAAAACGGACTTTGATCCATTTCTAACTAAAATCTACAATCCAACCTCAGATTGCAAATAGCCTATGTTTATTACAGATGGTATGGTTCGTGTTTTTGTTTATTCGATGGCAACTGTACTCTTTCTGCCGCTTGGCTTGTTGAAAAGCACGTGGTGGTTTTCACCATTGTTTGCGATAGCTGCTATTGATTACTTAATGTTTCTGCGTCGACAAGGCTAGTTGCTGAACCTCATACCTCAGAGCAATCTGTATGTTTTTTACACCACTGGTTAAAAGGTCAGGCTACGTTCCTGACGTTTTTTAAAAAACAGTTTTATGTTTGATGCGTTACTGGTCTGTCTGGTAACCCAGTGGTACATTACCATTATTAAGGCTGGCTGGCGGTGGTGCATCATGCTTAAACGACCCTCTCTGAGCGTACTTTCCGACAGTCCTGTGCACCGCACCACTTACCCGGCAGGCCTATGTCTTGGTTATTCTTCGTTGTACCTTTTTCTTCAGCTTTATCCCTGACATGTCTGTCTGAACAGTTCTAAGCAAACCGGAATGTTGTCATGGCCAAAGTACAAGGGCTCTTTGTTGGATACCGAAAATTCGCTGTTGATCGCGACTGGCTTCGTCAGCAGGAAGAACAACGTTATCGGGATCGCCAGCGACAATTTGATGAATGGTCCAGGAAATGGGTCACTGTAACCAGGCTCAAAGAGACTCGTTTATGGACTGACGGAGCCATCAGGCGATGGTTGGGTGAACCTCAGCAGCAGGGTAAATATAAAGTTTTCCCCGTTGAAGCGGTTTTGGCTGCTGAGAAGTTGAATGAGTTTCGGCTCTGGCTTAAACCCCGACTGGAAAAGAAACGTGCCCAGCACCACCACTTTTTAATTCCATTTCTGTAAAGTAGAAACAACGGCAGTTCCGGCCGCATTCAAGGCTTCGGCATCTGGTCAGAAATAAAGCGCCATTTTTCAGTATAAGGGAGGTTAGATAGTGGAAGGTATTGAGACACTGAGTTTGCAGCTTGATGAGAATGAAACTATGGCCCTTGCTCAATTAGTTAAACGTCTGAGCTGGAGCGATCTTCGTGGCTGTGCTGTGAGTGACGAAGAAGCCTGGGTAATGAAAAGCGCAATTGAAAAATTACAACAGGCGTTAAGGGAAGAAGGTTATGCGCCTCGATGAGGCTGGCTTCGTTCTTTATTCCGATAACAAATTTGCTTAAGGACTAACTATGAGCCAGCACTGGTATGAGGTGAAAAGCAATCAGGGAATTGTTCAGGTGATTGTTGGGAGAAGATATTAATGTAATGCGTTTCTGCATTACATCAAGCAGATTAGCTTTTTCTGGTCAAAATAGACGATGTGATTTTTCTTTAGCCGAAGTCCATCCGCTCCCCACGCAACCGGTAAAGGTTCGCAGGTTTAATAAAGATAGGTTTCGTATCTCCCTAAGGGTGGGATAGGTAAACTCATAATGGCATCTGTGTTTACTATGTAAGTATTCGGGTAAAATTCATCTAATACAGTAAAGTTTAGTTTCTTACAAAAGCTTAATAAATATGGGTTTTTCACGTCTTCTATTACAACATCGCACCAGGGATTCGATTCACAGCAAAGCTTCAGAAAAGACTTAAACCATCCCTTGTTTTGTATTTCTTCCGGAAGCCGTACCACATGTATGGTCAGACAATCTCCATGATAACGATTAGTACTTTGTCTAAGCCCTACAACAATCCCCTTTTCTTGAATCTGTACACCTGCCTGATGCTCTTTCATGTCGGGCGTATAGTGCCTTGCTCTGTTTAACCAGGCCACCAGCTGCTGAGCCGTACTTGGTGATTCTTCAGCTATCCATTTCAGGTACTTGATGCGGTCCATATGCGCCTCCCTGTACGATTTCCAATGAACAAAGGCTCTACAGTATTAAGCTGCTGTAGAGCTCATTCAACCAAGCTCAAACTGTGCGTATTAAAGGATGCCTAACCTTTTTGTTTCATCGATCCACGGTCTGAATTCTTCCAGTAGATTATCATATAACTTTTCATCGCTAATCGAACCGAAATCATCCATGGCAAAGAAGTGGGTGTTATCAACCCGGCGGTCAGTAAAGTCATCCAGATTTTTGAGGATACCGTAGCTTGAACCACCCAGGCCGACAAACTTCCAGAAGATGGGGTAGTTGGCAGAACGCCGGATTGCATCTTTAATCGCCCGGGTCTTGCTGATCCCGCCATCGGTAATAAATACAACATACACCGGGATTTTCGAGTCCTTAAAGTAGTCGACTATTTCTTCCATCACAGGAGGCTCGTTGTTTGTCCCTCCGAGGCCCGGCAGGTTCTCCCAGGCTGAACGCTTTCCAGCCCCGCGAATGGACTGAATATATGTGTCCAGGTTGTCCAGTGTGACGTTTGGATACTTCTTATGCTTCTCTCCAAATCCCCAGACATCCATTTCACCGTCGTCGTCGAACTGGGCGGCAAGAACGGCGATGCGGTCCAGCACAGACTGAACGTTACCCTTACTGAACTGGCCACTCATTGAGCCGGATGCGTCAAGTACAAATGCAACCGCTGCCTCAAGGGTGTCCAGTTTATTTTTAGTAAGACTGACCGAGGCTTTTTTAGCGAGGCTTACAAGGCGCGGAGATCTGGTTTCCAGTTTCTTTTCCAGACTGATACGAGCAGGCTTTGCTGGCTGCGGAGCTGGCTGTGCGACATCAACGCCATAGCTAATGGCCAGAGGCTCAAGACCACCGTTGAAACCCTGCCCGAGCGCACGAAGCTTCCAGGCGCCATTGTGCCGATATACTTCACCCAGGATAATTGCTTTCTCACTGCGGCCCTGAGTCTCAGCCTGGAACTCAGCGATTCCTTGAGCCTGCATGCTCAACGAACTGAGCCCACTGATGGTATCTTCACCATCAATGACAACTGTGATTGCAATTTTACTGATGTTCGCAGGAACACGATCCAGTGCTATCTCAATGCTGGACTGCTGAGAACCGGTAACGAGCTTTACTGCCCCTTCAGGAGAAGACAGATTATTGTAAAAGATAAAGTCAGAATCGCCGCTGACCTTTCCCTGAGCATTAAGCAGGAACAGGCAGGTATCGGGTTCGCCTTTAAAGCCGGATTTGGTAGGGTACTGAAGATTCAGCCTGATCGCAGATTGCTGAAGTGGTATGTTTTGTCCGGATTGTAGATTCACATTAACTCTCCTGATTTTTGATTATTTTAAAGCGCAGCGTTTATATAGGTTCCCCTGGCTTAGTTCAGGACGCTGGATTTCTGGTGAGGCGTATATATGGTGTGACACCATATTTCATCACGTTGAAGTTTCTATACCTGTTGAATTGGAATTTCCATTGGTCGGGTATTTTATCTTCCAGAACCCGTGCCTTCATAAGTCGCAAACGTAACATATATCAGAGGGGCATGCTGTTGATATAAGGCACGGAATACAGGCTTTAACCAGCAACCAGAGAAAAATCCGTTTCCTGCCTTTAAAAGGCTCACGTCAGAATTAACATCTCTCTGCTTTCTGAGATTCCCGAACCCTTTCTGCCCCCCCCCTCCTGATAGCGGATCGCAACCAAAAAAAACCCCGGCATTGCCGGGGTATGATTCAGCGTTATTTTAGATGTTAACGCCGTGCTGGGAGGCAAGAGCCGCCAGGCCACCGGCAAAGCCCTGACCGACAGCTTTAAACTTCCACTCAGCGCCATGACGATACAGTTCACCGAAGACCATAGCGGTTTCGGTTGAGGCATCTTCAGACAGATCGAAACGGGCAATTTCCGTGCCGTTGTCGTTGTTGTAAACGCGCATGAAGCTGTTGCTCACCATGCCGAAGTTTTGTTTACGCGCTTCTGCATCATAGATGGTAACGGCAAACACCAGTTTTTTGATATCTGCTGAGACTTTGGTCAGATCGATTTTGACCTGCTCATCGTCGCCGTCGCCTTCACCGGTACGGTTGTCGCCCTGGTGCTCTACCGCGCCATCAGGGCTGGTTTTGTTATTGAAGAAAATGAAATGCGCATCTGACAACACTTTACCGTCTTCGCCTACTGCGAACACGGAAGCGTCCAGGTCAAAACCCTGACCATCGGTTACACGGGCATCCCAGCCTAGGCCAACCATAGCAACATTCATGGTTGGTGCTTCTTTGGTCAGAGATACATTGCCGCCTTTTACGAGAGAAACTGCCATTTTTAGCTCCTGCAAACAGTTGAATGAGGGCTGCATTAACAGCCCCGGGTAGAAAAGTTACTTTTTGATCAGGACGCGTTAATGCCGTACTGAGCACATACAGATGCCAGACCACCAGCATAACCCTGACCTACTGCGCGGAATTTCCACTCACCATTGTGGCGATACAGCTCGCCGAACAGCATGGCAGTCTCAGTGGACGCATCTTCGGTCAGATCGTAGCGAGCAACTTCAGTCTGGTTATCGTCATTAACCAGACGAATAAACGCACCGGATACCTGACCAAAGCTCTGGCGACGAGCCTGAGCATCGTGGATGGTCACAACGAAGATGATCTTGTCAACTTCAGACGGGACGGCGTCCAGTTTAATTTTCAGCGATTCATCATCACCATCGCCCTCACCGGTGCGGTTATCGCCGGTGTGCGTTACGGAACCGTCGGATGACGTCAGGTTGTTATAGAAGATGAAATCTGAATCGCCGCGCACTTTGCCGTTTGAGGCCAGCAGGAATGCTGAAGCATCCAGGTCAAAGTCCTGACCGTCTGTTGAACGCGCATCCCAGCCAAGGCCCACCAGGACGTTTTTCATTGACGGAGCTGCTTTACTTAGGGAGACGTTCCCGCCTTTGGAAAGAGAAACACTCATAAAATAACCTCTTCGATTAGTAATTGTTCAGGTTAACACTTAAGGGGATTAACTCCCCTTTTCCTCAGATTCAGGTTTGCCCGGGAACATGACGCTTGCGAGAATGCCCAGCGCCAGTACACCCAGTACAACATACAGGCTGGTTGTTGCCGCGATGCTGTAACCATGATGCCAGATGTGATCGGTCGCATTCAGGCCGAGTTTTGCCGCGATGAAGAACAGCAGCACGATAACGGCCTTCTCCAGATGAACCAGGTACTGTTTCAGTGCCTCAAGGACAAAGTACAGAGTACGCAGGCCCAGGATAGCAAACATCATGGCACTATAGACGATAAGCGGTTCACGACTGACGGCAATGATTGCCGGTACCGAGTCAAACGCGAACATTACGTCCGAGAGTTCAACCACAGCCACACACAGGAACAGCGGGGTCGCATACAGCGCCGCTTTTTTACCACGGCCAATGGTGACATCGCTGTTTTCTGGTTTCGCCAGTTCAGCATCCACTTCCTTCTGGTTAAGCAGGAAGGCATGCCCTCTGAGCTTCGGCCAGATAGGGAAGAAGCGTTTAACCATGCGGTAAGCCAGATGCTGGGAGTAATCCTCAATTTCATCATCGTCATCACCGCTTTTAAGCATCATGACCGCTGTCCAGGCAACGATAATAGCGAAGACAACTTCAACATACGGCCCCAGACTCAGCAGGCTCGTACCGATGGCGACAAAGATGCCCCTGAAGACAATGGCACCAATGATCCCCCAGTAGAGAACACGGTGGCGATAACGATCCGGAACGGCGAACCAGGAGAAGATGGCCATCATGACGAACAGGTTATCGACCGACAGCACTTTCTCCAGCGCATAACCCGTGACAAACAGACTGGCAACCTCAGCACCGTGGTGGATATAGAGGAAACCGGCAAATGCCATCGCAACCACAACCCAGAATACGGACCAGAGCGCCGCACTCTTCAGCGAAATAGGCTTGTCATCACGGTGCATAAACAGGTCAATAAAGATGGCACCGACTGAAAGCGCAATAAAAACAATGACCGTTTCAGTCGGGAAGCCGATGTGTGTGGAAACCATATTTTACCCTTAGGGATGTGGATCAGAGGCCAAATTCAGCCGGGTCGAAGCCCAACGCGATAGCGATCTCGCGGGAGGCCAGTTTCTCGTCCTGATCGAAGTTACCGTCACTTTTCGCAACGGCAATACCAACACGTAAGGCCAGCTGAGCGGCCTCAGGCTGATCTTTCAGCGCCAGGATGTATTTCATGGTTTCGCCCTTGCCGATTTCAACATCGAAATCGAAGCTTGAAACCAGTTTATTGAAGAACTCAATCACCTCATTGGTATCGAAGACCTTCAGCTCTTCTGAAGAGCGCAGAAAGCCCATCATTTTCTGCTTTTCTTCCGAACTTACGCCGTCACTCGATACGGCAATACGGGCACATACAGCAACGGTGCCCTGCATGAATTTTTTGTTTTTGAAACGGCCAACCTGGCGGGTCAGTTCGTCACGGCCTGAGTTAATGGCACCTTTAACTTTGTCGAAAAAGCTCATACCTGTTTCCTTTGTTGCTGTGTTATTTAGAACCGGCGCTCCAGCGAAATCCCCAGCCAAATGCCCGGTCCATTTCGTCCTGGCCTTTGAAGTACTGGTTAATTCGCTCGACTTTAATTGCGCCGTTTTCGTTTACGAGTCTGGCAATGGCGCACAATGTGCGACGGTTTTCACCTTCGGTCAGGCGGGTCTCAATGGGCGGTTGATCCGGCACATGAATGGTGACCACACCATCAGTCTTGTCCCAGCTGGGAACACCTTCATAAATAAAGGCGTAAATCAGCACTTCGCGGATATGCTTCCATTCACGTCCATTGATATGCAGCCACTCGCCGTCTGATACATCACCCGTCCGGTCATCGCCCTTGAGCTGAACATACGGTTCATCGCGATAATCACCGAATGCATTACCGAGCGCCTGAATGACCGATTTATACCCGTCCTGAAGCTCAACAAAGGCCCCCAGATCCAGGTCGATTCCTTTGGAGCCGAACATGCCTGCAAAGCCTGATTTGCCGCTGCCCCGGTGCCAGTTCAGGTTGATCCGGATTTCACCGAAGTTATCCCGTTTGGTCAGGCTGATTGCAGGCTTCTCTTTTGTCAGCGATACCTTGCTCAGGCTGATTTTTGTCTCAACTGGCGGAGGGGTTACAACCGGAGGAGTCGGGGCTGCGGGAGCCGGTTCGTCGGCAATATTTACGCCGAAATGCTCTGCCAGCGGTTTAAGTCCACCGTTGAACCCCTGCGCAACGAAGCGGAATTTCCAGTCATTATTACGACGGTAAAATTCACCCAGAATTAAGGCTGCTTCCTGACGGCCGCTCAGTTCGACACTGCCGCTAACCAGGCCGGTAGCCCCTTGCTCCACGTCGATGGAAAGATTACGAAGACCGGACACCGTCTGCCCACCGTCACAGGTCACGGTGAACGCAATTTTCTGGACATCAGGTTTCAGCCGGTTGAGCGCGACAGTAAAGGTTGAGTACTGGCCTTCACTGACCAGGCTGACGGTACCATCATCGTTACGTGGCTGACCATAAAACACCATGTCCGCATCACCCTGCACCTTCCCGTCGGCATACAGGCGAAACGCCGAAGCATCCACCTGGCCGCCCGAGGTGATCCGGACCCGCAACTCCTGGGCTGGAACGGGGGCATTGCCCCCCGGCGTCAGGTTCATTAGCGAATAACCGCTGAAACGATATCGGAGTGCATATCGTCAATTGTGCGGCCGCGACAGGCATGGCCAAGGGCGGTAAAGTCCCAGTTGCCGTTATTACGGCGCAGCGAAGAAATAACGATCCCGGTATGTGAGCCCTGCTCAGTCAGCTTGTAGCGAGCCAGCTCTTTGCCGGTTTGATCGACAACGCGGCAGAACGCGTTTTCGACGTCATTGAACGACTGACCACGGAAGCTGTTTACCGTAAACGCCAGGTATTCAACGTTTGCAGGCAGTCGGGAGAGGTTGACATTAATCACCTCATCGTCACCGTCACCTTCACCGGTCAGGTTATCGCCACTGTGCACAACAGCGCCGCAGGTGGATTCCAGTTTGCGGAACCAGATGGTGTCAATTGTTTTACCGGTGCTGTCCATTAATACGCAGCCAGCATCGAGATCGATTGAGTCGTTGCCTCCAAACAATCCTCCAAGAAGACCTTTTTTCTTAACCGGATCCCAACCGAGACCGAAATGAAGCTGGCTTAATGCAGATGATTCTTTGCTGAGTGATACCGTCTGGTTCTTAACTAATGAAACCATGTTTTATTCCTTAAAATGGTAATGACCGAGACAATCAAAGGTATATTTAGTAACTGACGAAGAAAATCATATCATGATGAAGTTCTCTGACAAGGGAAATTTTGGTAGTTTTCTGTAAAAACACAAAAAGAAATCCTTTTCAGGGTGTTAATTTTCTAAGTTTAATTTAAATATCAATGTGTTATCAGGAATCCAAAAAACCTGACGCACTCCATAACCACAGGAGTTATAAATCATATTATGATTGACATGTAGCTTAGACACTCATAGACTCACTTCTCAATCATAAATTTGCATGGCGTTCCGGATAATTAAAAAAAATGAACAAGAAAATTTGGTTTATGGAAGGTTTATCCTCCCAGCGAGATATTATTCAGGGGGTAAAATCATTTGCAAAAAAAAATAATTTTGCCATTACCGTTTTTGCCTCCCACCGTAACGAAAGAAATGAAATCCTTTCCGTTGCCGACTATTCTTTGACTGAACCTGAAGATCCTCAAAAACGTCTTCAGTTTATCCAGGAAACCATTCAGTCCTACGGCATCCACCATATTCATACTGGCCGTAACAGCCAGTGGTTTGAAGAACACCGTTCAGCCATTGAATCGACCGGTGCCACCCTTACTACCGGTGCAACGGGCGTCGACTGGTTAACTCTGGCTGACGAAAAAGTTACTTTTGCTCAGTTTATGGAGCAAAAGGGTCTCCCGGTCGTACCATCCTGGCGGGTGAATACGCTGGCAGAATTAAAAACACACCTCGCGGCCCCGCCGTTCACTGACAGCCCGGTATGCGTGAAGCCGGTGACGGGTATCTATGGCATGGGATTCTGGCGCTTTGATGACAGTGCTTCGCCTATGGCCGTCTTTAATCATCCCGAACATCGTCTGGTCAGTCCGCAACAGTATATTGCAGCAGCATCAGCTGCTGAGTCGTTTAAACCCCTTGTTTTGATGCCGTACCTGCCAGGCCCGGAATTTTCCGTCGATATCCTCGCGGATAAGGGCGAAATACTCGCAGCCGTGGGACGCCGTAAGGAAGGGGTTATCCAGTATCTGGTAAACGAAGGAAGCGCCTGGGAACTGGCGTGTGACTGCGCCAGGGTTATGAAGGCCGACGGGCTGGTGAATGTTCAGACGCGAAACGATGTGAATGGCAACCCGGTGCTGCTTGAAACCAACATGCGTCCGTCAGGGGGGGTGGGTTATACCCTTCACAGCGGGGTGAACCTTCCTGGGTTATTTGCTGCCTTTAAGCTCGGTCTGATGTCTGAAGATATGGTGCGCCAGAGCGCTAAAAACACCTTTTCTCCGGTTGCGGTGAGATCCATTACGGATGTAATTGCATACCCGGAATCACTCTCTAACCTTCTGAATTAAGGCGTATTTATGTCTGATATCCTCGAAGATATGATTTATCGCCGTACCCTCTCATGCGGTACGATTCAGGTAACCCGCGACCAGGGTGAAGTTTCGCTCGATGACCTGTTTGACATCGCTGAAAGACGTAACCCGAAACGCGCCTTTCTGTTTGTCAGCAAAGTACTCGGCAGGCACATTCCCGTGCCACCCTCAGTCATGCGGCAGGCCTACA
The DNA here is from genome assembly GCF_016894305.1 of Citrobacter sp. B72. Lineage (NCBI taxonomy): Bacteria > Pseudomonadati > Pseudomonadota > Gammaproteobacteria > Enterobacterales > Enterobacteriaceae > Citrobacter > Citrobacter sp. B72. The sequence continues at coordinate 75,503 of NZ_CP069802.1, read as the reverse complement.
GACAGCTTGCCAGCCAGTTCCCCTCGACACTGACAGGACCCGTACTGTTTATCGGTATGGCTGAAACCGCCGTTGGGCTTGGGGCCGGTGTATTTGATGAAGTGCGCCACCAGCATCCTGAATCTGTCTATCTGACCTCTACCCGTCACCCGGTTGATGGCACGTTGCTTTGCGAGTTCAAGGAAGAACACAGCCACGCCACCGATCATCTGATCTATCTGCCAGATGATGAAGAGAAAAGACGTCGTGTTACCAACGCACGAACGCTGGTTTTGATTGATGACGAGGCAACCACCGGTAATACCTTTATTAACCTGCTTTCAGCCCTGCGTAATACCGGCAAGCTTCAACATATTGAACAGGTTATAGCCGTTACGCTTACCGACTGGAGTGGCAAAGCCTTGTCCGAGCGCAGCACCTTACCAGTCACTTCGGTTTCTCTTGTAAGCGGTAAGTGGGGATGGACCCCATTACCTGATGCACCTGTCCCGGACATGCCGAAAGTCAACGTAACTTCACGAGGAGAATGGGACATCCAGGGAAAACAGTCCTGGGGCCGACTGGGGATGCTCGCACCTGCGGCCGATCTCGGCCATGAGGTCTCCGTCCACAAGGGGGAACGTATTCTGGTTCTCGGGACCGGGGAATTCGTCTGGGAGCCGTTCCTGCTTGCTGAACGGCTCGAAGCTGCCGGAGCACAGGCATTTTATGGATCGACCACCCGCTCCCCTATCGCCGTTGGTTATGCCATTGAGTCCGCCATTTCCTTTACGGATAACTACGGGCTGGGCATCCCCAATTTTGTCTATAACGTCGCCCACCAGCAGTTTGACCGCATTCTTGTGTGTACTGAGACACCCGCAGAAAGTATTGACACGCAGCTTCTTAAGGCGCTGGCTGAGGTTGCGGCCGTCGTGGAGATTGTTACCTATGAATAAACCCGTTGTTCTGAGCGACCTTGACGACACGCTCTTTCAGACCCGTCGTAAAATGGTGGACGAGCTGGCCCTGGAGCCATTCCGTACCGGTGCCGTTGATCGCACCCTGAATCCACGAAGCTTTATGACGGAAGAACAGTCCATGTTGGTGGACTGGCTCCTGGAGCAGGCTGAACTCATACCCGTTACCGCACGGGGAACTGAAGAAATCAGCCGCGTACGGATCCCTTTCCACTCCTGGGCAATCACCACTCACGGGGCCGTCATTCTCACGCCAGAAGGCAAACCCGACGAGGAGTGGAAGGCCCATATGCTCGGCCAGCTGGCTCCCTATCAGGAAAAGCTGACATCGATGCAGCGTCTGATCACTGAAATGATGGACGCAAAAGGGATCAATGCCTGGGCAAGGCTGAACTTCGAATACGGTGAAACGGCGGTTTATATGGTGATGAAGCACCGCGACAGCACCCGCCTTGACGAGCTCAATGCCATTGCAGATGAGATAGAAACGGTGTTTCCGACCGAGGGCTTCTACATCCACCGCAACAGTAATAACGTGGCCTGGCTTCCCACCGCGGTTGAGAAAGGGCTGGCAGTCAGATGGCTTCTTGAAAAACTTCGGGCTGAACGCGGAGTCTTCCCCGTAATTGGTCTGGGCGACAGCCTGAGCGATCATCGTTTTATGAAACTGTGCAGCTGGTTTGGCATCCCGCGTCAGAGTCAGTTTGCAGATGCCATTTCACAGCGAATTTTTGGAGAAAATTAAAATGCAGCCACATGACACATTTACCGGCTCATACCAGCCCGGTGACGTGGAATTTCTGCTAAAGCCGGTAGTCATTGAGATGACGCCGGTTGAGCAAAAAGAAGAGCTGATTCAGTCAGGGAAGAAACATTATTCGGACATGCTCAGTCAGGAGCCAGCGCCAACACAATGGCATCTTGATTTGTTTCACCGGGCGCTGGATCGGGGCGCAGAGAGACTTGCAAAAGAAGTCACACAGCTCGCTATTGCTCTGGCCGAACGCTTCGGTGATGAGCCCATTGTACTGGCCAGTCTCGTCAGAGCTGGCGTGCCGCTCGGCGTTATGCTGCACCAGGCCCTGCGTGACATGGGGAAAACCTCATGGCATTACGGTATCAGCATTATCCGGGATCGTGGAATTGACGGTGCAGCCCTCGACGTCATTGAAGAGCGCCATGGTACCAGCGGTATTGTCTTTGTTGACGGATGGACAGGTAAAGGCGCAATTACCGGAGAGCTTGTACGCGCACTGAAAGATCGCCCGGGCTATCCTGAGCAGCCGCGACTGGTTGTCCTGGCCGATCCCTGTGGCTGCTCCTGGCTTGCAGCCAGTGATGATGACTGGCTCATTCCTTTTGGCATCATGGGTGCGCCGGTATCAGGCCTGATCTCCCGGTCAGTATGGTCCTCTGAAGGATTACATGGGTGCATGGTTTGCGAGCATCTCAGTGAATTCGAATGCAGCCGGATGCTTGTCGATACCGTCGCCCATTTCCGTAAGAAGTTAACCCCGTCATCCCTCGCTACCCTGAGCTGGAATATGGAGTCAGCCCGGGTCTTATGGCAGACAAGTCGCGACGTTATCGCGTTCCTGGCCGATGAATTTAAAGTGGACAGCGTCAATCGTATTAAACCCGGTATTGCTGAAGCAACCCGGGCTGTATTACGTCGGGTACCGGACCATGTATTTGTGCGTTCTATTGACGACCCGGACGTTGCCTTGCTTGTAGGGCTTGCTCGTGAAAAGGGAATAGTTGTTACAGAAATGGGGGGAACCCTCGGCCAGTATCGGGCTGTAACCATTATCAAGAAGGTACTCTGATGAAAAATCGTCTTTCTCCCTGGAATCTGGGAGCCACGCTATACATGCCTGCAACACGGGAAGATATTGCTGATGCCGTCCTGCACGGGAAAATCCCGGGTTTGCGCTCTCTGGTGATTTGCCTGGAGGATGCTGTCAGTGAAGCAGACATCCCCATCGCCCTCAAAAATCTGGAGCACCTGCTGCACGAGCTCAGTAACAGCATGCGTAGCCTGGGTAAAAATGACTGGCCTCTGGTGTTCATTCGCCCTCGGCATGCCGAAATGGGCAGATGGTTAAAAGCGCATTATGATCTTTCCGCTGTCGATGGGTTTGTGTTGCCGAAATTTACCCTCAGTTCGTTAGCTGAATGGTGGGATATCATGGGCGGGACTCACCTGTGCATGATGCCAACGCTGGAAACAGAAGACGTCTTTGACGTGGTTCAGATGCGCGAGCTGGCCACTCGCCTGGTGGAACATCCCTGCCACGACCGCATTATTGCGCTTCGAATCGGCGGCAACGATCTTATGAACGTTGTGTCGCTTCGCCGCCCCCGGGACCTGACGCTGTATGACAGCCCGATGGGCTACGTCATCAAAATGCTCGTTTCAGTCTTCGGCCCGCGTGATTTTGCCCTGACCGCGCCCGTATGTGAGCATATTGACGATCATGCCGTTATGGCCAGAGAGCTGGCTCTTGATATGGCACATGGGCTTGTTGGGAAAACGGCCATTCACCCGGGTCAGATAGAGGTCATTCAAAACGCGCTGATGGTCACTCAGGGTGAGTATTCTGACGCTCTGCGGATCCTGAACTCTACCCAGGCCGTGTTTAAGTCGCAGGGAGCAATGTGTGAACCCGCCACACATCGCCGCTGGGCGGCTGGCATTCTGGACAGAGCTCGTTTTTATGGGTTACAGAACGAGCAAAGCGCTGATGGAATCAGATTACTTACCGTGACCCAGCATCATTAAGGAAATCATAATGGGGTTCAGGTTCAGAAAGTCGATCAACATTATTCCTGGCGTTCGCCTCAACCTGAGTAACGGTGCACCGAGCCTGAGTGTCGGGCCGAGAGGTGCTTCCGTTTCTTTTGGTAGCCGGGGGACCTATGCCAATCTGGGCTTGCCCGGTACCGGGCTGAGTTACCGTACCCGGCTTGACCGGGCCGCGCGTTCCGGAGGTGGAAACCGGACGGCAACCGACCCGGGGCTCAGACAGGCGCTTGAGCAGGAAGCCGCTGAACTCATGTCAGCGGTAACCGCAATCCGTAATATTCACGAGCTGACGCCGGATCCAAAAACAGGCATCAGCTGGGCAGAGCTGGAAGCAGTATACCTGCATAACAGAACGTCGCCTTTTCAGGTTCCGGCACCGGTGCGTCCAGAAAAGCCAGACTACCTTGCATTGCCGGAAAAGCCTGCCGAGAGCGAAGGCATTAGTTTTCTGGGTAAATGGTTTGAATCGGAATCAGCTAAAGCTGAGCGCCACGCCGAAAATCTTCGCCGGTGGCAGCAGGAGCTGATTGATGTGGAGCGTGAGAATACCCTTCGACAGCACCGGTACCAGCAACAACGGACGGCCTGGGCCGAACAGTATGCAAACTGGAAGTTTGAAGCAGAAGAACATGAAAAACGGCTCGCCACGGCTCAGGCAGATGCCCGGCAGCAGTTCCGGACAGACGCCGCGTTTTTCGAATCATACCTGGCGGGTGTGCTGGCAGAAACTGAATGGCCGCGTGAAACGATTGTTGCATTTGAAGTAAAGCCGGAGCTATCAGCAGTCCTGCTGGACGTTGATTTAGCTGAGATTGAAGATTTCCCTGATAAGATTTACGGCGTTAATGCCCGGGGCACGGAGCTGACGGAAAAAGCCATGACGCAAAAAGCCGTACGCGAAAACTATGCCCGCCACGTCCATGGCTGCTTGTTCCGCCTGGTCGGTATCGTTTTACATACGCTACCTTTCGACAACGTGATTGTGTCAGGCTTTACGCAACGGGTCAGTAAGCGGACCGGCTATCTGGAGGATGAGTATATCCTGTCCTGCAAATGCACTCGCAGCCAGATGTCGTCAGTAAATTTTGCAGGCATAGAACACATTGATCCGGTTGAAGCGTTAGGCGATCACCCGGTTATTCGAAAGATGAGCAGTACCTTCATTTTTCAGCCTATTGAACCACTAACCCTTTAAGCAGGCTAAATCTTACGATGCAATTAAATACCAGACAGGCCCGGATTTTTAAGCTTGCCAACTTACTGGGCACCGGCAAGCCCGTTTCCGCTGCCGACATTATAACCAGTCTGGAATGCTCAGAGCCGACATTAACCCGGGCCCTCAAAGAGCTACGCGAGTCATATTCTGCGGAGATCAAATACAGCAAGGCAGGTCATTCCTACCATCTCGTTAATCCGGGCCAGCTGGATAAAAAGACCCTTCGCCGGATGAATGAAGCGCTCGCACAGAATGCTGAACTGAAAACCGGTGAGTCTACAGGGAAGGTCGTACTCGATAAGGATAAAAAAACAGCCGTGTCCTTATCGCTACGCATGCGGATCTTAAGAAAAATTGACCGTCTGGCTGCGCTGAGTGGCTCGACCCGAAGTGAAGCGGTAGAGAAGCTGGCTCTGCACTCCGTTGACGAACTGATAAAAGAATACAGCGCTAAAAAGTCCTGACGCTAAATCTCAGACCGGGGTGAAAACCCCGGTTTTGTCATATTTTACCTCTGTATTGGCGTGACGTAGTTTTGATCTATTCTCCTCCCGCAATGCCAGCAGCGCCTTACTGACTACAAAACCTGGTGTCTTGACATCCTCTTGTGCTACACATCAATCTTTGGGCGTTTTACACTCCATTCATGCAGATCTGTGATGTATGATGAATTTCATACATAAGACAGTTTATTTGTCCGAGTTTTTTCAGAAATCTTATATTCCAGTCCGGTCTGAATTATTTTTCTGTTGATAAGAGGCCATTCACATGTCGGTAATTCTATGGTGGTTAACTTATTTCTTTAATGCCGCTTCTGAGTATTTAATCTCCACCCGACAGATGTCGTGCCGTTTTATCAAATCAACAAACCCTGGCCTCTTCCTGAAACTACTCTCCTCTTCCGATCTCTTAAGAAGGAATTACATTTGAGACGCTTACCCGTATATCTGCTACTCGACACGTCCGGCTCTATGCACGGAGAGCCTATCGAAGCGGTTAAAAATGGCGTTCAGACGCTGCTTACCACGCTGAAACAGGATCCGTATGCACTCGAAACGGCTCACGTGTCAGTGATCACCTTTGATTCTTCAGCCCGACAGGCAGTCCCCCTGACAGACCTCCTGAGTTTCCAGATGCCAGCACTAACAGCCAGCGGCACCACGTCTCTTGGCGAAGCGCTTTCCCTCACGGCCAGCTCCATTGCCAAAGAAGTACAGAAAACGACGGCTGACACTAAAGGTGACTGGCGTCCCCTTGTATTCCTGATGACGGATGGAAGTCCGAATGATGACTGGCGTAAAGGCCTGAATGACTTTAAAGCGGCCAGAACCGGCGTTGTTGTGGCATGTGCAGCCGGGCATGATGCCGATACCAGCGTCCTCAAAGAAATCACTGAAATCGTGGTTCAGCTCGATACAGCTGACAGTTCGACGATTAAAGCTTTCTTTAAATGGGTCAGTGCGAGCATTTCGGTAGGCAGTCAGAAAGTGGAGTCCAGCAAAAAAGAAGTGATCGGTCTTGAAGACCTGCCACCGCCGCCGCCAGAAGTAAATGTGGTCTTATAATTTTATTGATTAAGGGGATATCATGTCTGTCAGTCTGAGCAAAGGCCAGGGCGTAAGCCTGAAAAAAAATGAATACGATCTCTCGTCCGTTACTATCGGCCTCGGTTGGGATATTAATGAGGAAAAGAAAGGTTTTCTCGGCGGGATCTTTGGTAAAAAAGAAGAAGAATACGACCTTGATGTGATCGCTTTCCTGTGTAATTCAGCCGGAAAGGTGACCGATCTCGGCAATGTGGAAAATGGTAAACCAACGCTTGTGAATGGCGATATCATCTTTTTCAACAGCCTTCGCCATAAGTCAGGCAATATCTGGCTGACGGGCGATAACCGAACCGGAGCCGGTGACGGTGACGATGAGCAAATTATTGTGCGCCTGAATTCCCTTGACGCTCAGTACGAGAAAATTGTGTTCATCGTTCAGATCTACAATGGTGAAAAGCTCCAGCAGCACTTTGGTAAAGTTCAGAATGCCTTCATCCGGGCAGTAGATGCCCGTAATATTGAAATGGCACGATTCGATCTTTCTGGCGGACCCGCCTTCGCCAGCCAGCGCTCCATGGTCTTTGCCGAGCTGATACGCGAGGCTACAGGCTGGAAACTCAGGGCAATTGGTGAGCCTTCAGAATCAGATTCGTTTGTCTCGCACCTGAGGAATTACATGTGATGCGCCGCCTGCCTGTTTACCTTGTTATCGACACATCCGGCTCGATGCGCGGTGAGTCAATCCATTCCGTTAACGTTGGAATTCAGGCGATGCTTAGCGCTCTTCGCCAGGATCCCTACGCCCTCGAAAGCGTTCATATCTCCATTATCACCTATGACAATGAGGCGCGTGAGTTCATTCCTCTCACGCCGCTGGAAGACTTCCAGTTTTCTGACATCGTTGTGCCAAGCGCAGGCGGGACGTTCACCGGTGCTGCCCTTGAATGTCTGATGCAGTGTGTTGAACGGGATGTACGTCGCTCAGATGGTGATACCAAAGGAGACTGGCGTCCTCTGGTATTCCTGATGACTGATGGAACCCCTTCTGATGCCCTGGCGTACGGTGAAGCGGTAAAAGCGATTCGCGGCCGGGGATTCGGATCCATCATTGCCTGCGCCGTTGGTCCTAAAGCAGGCCATGAGCACTTAAAACAGCTCACCGATAAGGTTGTGTCTCTGGAGACGCTAGATTCAACCGCGTTTGCAGGTTTCTTTAAATGGGTATCGGCCAGCGTGTCTTCCGGCAGCACAAGCGCGGGGATTAATAACGGAACTGATACCCTTCCCCCTCCTCCACCAGAAATCCAGCTGGTGCTCTGACAGACAGAAAGGTGCTGTTTCCGGGCAGCACCTTTCTGTACAGCAACGTTTTCTGCTGGCCGTACCAGCCGTACGAGGAAAATTATGAGACGCCTTCCCGTGTTTTTTGTCCTGGACTGTTCAGAGTCCATGATTGGTGAAAACCTGAAAAAAATGACTGATGGTCTGCAAATGATCGTCGGAGATTTAAGAAAGGATCCACACGCACTTGAAACAGCCTGGGTCTCGGTAATCGCATTTGCCGGTGTAGCCCGTACGATTGTACCTCTTCACGAAATTGCCTCGTTCTACCCTCCCCGCCTTCCCGTTGGCGGCGGTACGAGCCTTGGAGCTGCATTGCGTGAGCTGACCGTGCAAATTGATACCCAGGTCAGAAAAACCACTCATGAGGCTAAAGGCGACTGGAAACCCGTCGTGTATCTCCTTACCGACGGACGTCCGACTGACGACACAACCGCAGAAGTGAAGCGCTGGAAGGATCACTACGCGAGTAAAGTGAATCTCATTGCCGTTGGCCTGGGGCCGTCAGCGGACCTGAATATCCTGCGGCAACTGACAGAGAATGTCATGCTGTTCACCGAATCTCAGGAAGGGGACTTTACCCGCTTCATCAAATGGATCACGGCCTCGGTTACGGCGCACAGCCGCAGCGTCGGGGACGACAAACAACCTGAGCTCAGCCAGACTGAATACATAGTCCGGCTGGCCAAGGACGAGCCAGTAAAAGCGTACGACGAAAACTGCGTTACGCTTACCGGCCGTTGCAGCAAGACCCGTCGTCCGTACCTGATGAAGTATGAACGGCCACCAGCAAGGGTTTCCGGGCTCGATTTCAGTCTGAACCTGAACAGCTTTAATATTGCCGGATGCTATCCCATCGATGAGGACTATTTTGCGTGGTCAGATGCCACCGCTACCGGTTTGCAGGTAAATACCAGCGAACTGCATGGCGTACCGGGTTGCCCCCACTGCGGTAATGCCAGTGCGTTTGCCCTGTGCTCATGCGGAAAGTTGCTGTGTATTGACGGCCCGGATGACGTGATCTGCCCGTGGTGTGAAACAGGCCTGTCATTCAGCAATGATGGCGGAAACACTAACTTCGACGTAAACAGAGGGAGAGGTTGATGTCGCAAAATGCTTTACTTGAAGAGAAGATTATCCGCTTAGTTCTGTCTGAGCTGGGCCACCCTGTTGAAGGTGAGCGGCTTTTACTTCTATCGCAGGACCCATCCCTTACCGAAGAAATTATGCGGCTTAAAGAGCGGATTGAGAGCCTTGCACAGGGTTTATCTGCGCGGGTTAGCGAAGGTGATAACGACGCAGAGATTGCCGCCTCGTCAGCATCCAGTCTTTCCGATCAGCAACAAACGGTCGTAAGTGTTGCTGATAACCCGGGCATTGACGCTACCGATACATCAGCACTGCAACCCCTGCCAGAAAATGAGCCTCATCCTCCGTTCTGGAAGCTGATGCCTTATTACGAATTTGATAAACCAGCACAGAGGGAAGACGAAAACCTGTCTTCCCTGGTATTAAAACCCGGGCAGATACCGACAGGCCAGCAGCGGGCCAGCTTAGCTGTGCCACCTGCCGTTCCCCCGAGAGCTAAAATAACGATCCCCAACGCCCGCGCAGGCGAACGTTTCTCTTCGCCGGTTGCTATCGTTCTGGGTGAGGGCCAGCAGGCTACTGTCAGGGACGTTGTCTTTCCCCGGAACATTGGCCTGTCTTTTGACAAAGAACAGGAGTTGCTGACAGGTACTCCCACCGAAAGCGGCGATATAGAGCTTTCAGTAATCTGGTCATGCACGTCGCACGACGAATGTGAAACAAAACAGCTATTTATAATCAATCCCGATCCGAGAAGCCTGTGGAAGGTGGTAGAGCCACCAGCAGACGCTCCCTACCCTAAGTCCCATCTGGACGCTGCTGGCCTGGTCAGGGGTGATATACGTATTGCTGCCGCCAGTCGCCGGGGACGCTCTCATGAGCATGCCGGAAGCTTCAGAGATGACGACTTCTACATCAACCACTGCCAGGAAACAGGATGGTCTGTCATGCTGGTCGCAGACGGAGCCGGTAGTGCGGTAAATTCCCGGGAAGGCTCCCGGATTGCAGTCAAAACGGCTGGCGATTACCTTTTAAATCAGCTCAGTGGTGTGAAAGGCGTCCATTTAAAGCAGCACATCACGGCGTGGGAAGGGAGCGATCAGCAGGCAACAATAAACGCCATGCTTCATCATTTTAAACAGGCAGCTACGCTCGCGGTCAACAGTATCCAGAACGAAGCCATTTGTGCAGAACAACCTGTGAAATCCTATTCAACAACCCTTCTGGCAACTGTAGCGCTACGAACTGATAACGAGCTGTTTGCGACTGCATTCTGGCTTGGTGATGGTGCGATAGGTGCATACAGCCCTTCCGGTAAAGTCAGGATACTGGGAAATCCCGATAGCGGAGAATACGCAGGACAAACCCGTTTCCTTGACCAGAGCATTATCGCAGACCCCTCGTTTAGCGGCCGCATCAGCGTGGGTAAATGGAATGATGTATCTCACTTGATCCTCATGACAGACGGCGTCTCAGACCCTCTGTTTGAGACGGATAATGGGCTTCGCAGTGACGAAAAATGGACCCGTCTCGTTGATGAGCTCAACCCTGTCCTTACAGACGCCAGTATTGCGCCTGAGAGGTTAGGCGACTGGCTTAACTTTTTCTCCACAGGGAACCATGATGACCGCACTATTGCGGTGTTGTGGTAAGGGATACGCTTTTTCGGTGATCAATATGGCAAATATCGTTACGTGCAAAACAAAGGACGGCGAAACAGTCCAGTATGTTGACGAGGTAATTGGTTCGGGCTCGATGAAGGATGTTTACTTTTCGCCTGATAAATCATACGTCGTCGCTTTTTATCATAAACCGCAGAACGAGCAGGCCCGGGATCGGATTGATATGATCACCGGACGCTACAGGCAAAACATTTTTGGCCAGTCCGGAGGTGAATACTGGAAGGACCTGTTTTGCTGGCCGACCCATGTTGTTGAGCATGGGCATAAAATCGGCATCGTGGTTCCAACCTACAAAAGCTACTTTTTCTTTAAATACGGCTCTAAAAACGATGATTTTCTTGGCATAAAAGGTCGTGAAAAGGAAGGCAAATGGTTTGCCAGCGCCAGCAACCAGAACAAATTTCTCGACCCACGTGAACGAGGCAATACGCTTACCTATCTCAAGGTCTGTCTGCTGCTGACAAGAGCCGTCAGAAGGATGCATGCGGCAGGTCTCTGTCACAGCGATCTAAGCTATAAAAACGTGCTTATCGATCCAGAAATGGGACATGCCTGCATCATTGACGTAGACGGCCTGGTTGTCCCTGGAAAGTATCCTCCCGACGTGGTGGGCACCCCGGATTTTATCGCTCCGGAAGTGGTGAAAACCAGTCATCTTTCCAAAGAGGATCCGAACCGCGTATTGCCAAGCATTACTACTGACCGTCATGCGCTGTCGGTGCTTATCTACATGTATCTGTTCTTCCGTCATCCGCTACGTGGCGGAAAAATACATGACATGTCGGATGAAGTACGTGATGAGACCTTATCTATGGGTGAGAAGGCACTCTTCATTGAACATCCGACAGACAAAAGCAATGCAGTCAAAGTCAGTCAGCTATCGTCCTTTTCACTGCCCTGGGCTGACCCGGAGAAAATTCCTTACACCATCATGGGCCCTTATCTGACACCTTTGTTTGAGCGCGCCTTTATAGATGGCTTACACGATGCCACTAAACGCCCGACCGCCGATGAGTGGGAAAGCGCCCTGGTTAAAACAGTCGATCTGATACAGCCCTGCCAGAACAAGGCGTGTGAACAGAAATGGTACGTTTTCTCGGGTAAGACAAAGCCGGTTTGTCCCTACTGCGGTACGCCATACAAGGGTAAATTACCGGTTCTAAATTTATATTCTTCCCGAAAGGAAGGCAGTTATCGTCCTGACGACCACCGGTTGATGGTGTGGAGCGGGCAGTCAATCTATGCGTGGCATGTGAATCGCCTCATTGCGCCAAATGAGCGTACAACCGATTTGCAAAGGAAACGAGTTGGGTATTTTGTTTTCCATAACGATCAGTGGTGGTTAGTAAATGAAGGCATAAATGGGCTTATGTCATTACCGGATAAACGACAGATTGCCATTGGGGAAAAAATTGAACTGACGAATAACGCTCAGTTTGTTCTGTCAAAGGAGGAAGGCGGCAGGCTGGTCGTCGTTCAGTTAGTAGAAAACTAACGGACGCCCATAACGACTAAAACGTTCTGGCAGCATACTGAACCTGTTTAATGAATCACTATATTAAGCTGTGTCAAATTTAAGCTGCCAGAAAAACTGACTGTCTGTGCCGGATATGCGGTACACCTCCTGCGGCAAGGGTTTAATGCGCAAAGCCCAATTTATTTATAAGAGTGAATAGTTTTGTGGCTCTACCCTGCCGCTCTCCTTTCCTGTGTCATGGTTTTTAACATCTGAAATACTGACATTGTTAAGCCGGTGATTGTATAAGGCGATGCGGACAATCTCATGAAGATATTCAAGTTCGTTTTGTGTCAAGGACTGGCCTTCCTGGGTTTTTGAAATCATTTCCTGCCAGCAGATCAGTCTTTCGTAACTGACATGTTCGCTGTTTTCCAGGCAGTGCAACCTGAAATAGCGAAGGAACAAAGGAAATTCATCGGTCTGAGCGATGTCATAAGCCCGAACCGTTAACCGACACAGACATACAATCGTATCCTGCTGTAACCTGACTAACGCGTTATGACTGCCCGGAAGGATATCAGGCAATTTCATCTTACAGTCAGCAAGGCGCTGAAGAAGAGGCCCTTCCTCTGAAGGCTCCCGTCCCCGATACTCCTGAAGAGGTTCAGATTCAAGTTCATGCATTAATGGATGATATAGCCATTCCCGGGAACTGGTCTCATCAATGATCAGGCTTTCAATGCACTCACTGTATGTTGTTTTACGTCGCCCGAGCTGCACCTGACTGATTTCATATTCAATATCTGGAAGATCGATACGCAATGCGGCAACTCTTTCGGAAGGATGAAGGTGGTCAAAGGTTAACTTCGCAGAAATGCTACGATCCCTGTCCAGAAAGACGGCCACACATAAATCATTAACCTTTACGAACAGATCAGCTGTGCCTCCGAACATACTGCCGCTTCCAATAACCTCATTCAGTGAAACCGGCCCACCATCGTCGCCAGCGAGAAGATTTGGGAAACCAAGAACCTGGTGCTCGTTGATGACTTCAATAATTTTTCCCCGGATGGCTTCCATCAGACCATCACAGTCACCGGCTACAGCAGTACTGTGTGAGAAATGCCAAAGCTTGACCTCCCCCTGCTTTGCTAACAGATCAGTTTTGCAAGCGGGGCAGATGCAGTTACAGTCGATACCCCGGCTGACCTCTGTAATATCTAAAAAGAGTCCTGATTCTCTCTGGAGTCCAAATGGAATACCAAATGTGTAACTCTTACGCATGGCTGCACCCCGTTTTTGATAATTATTCAAACTATATCCGAAATAACGGAGGAGGATTTCTGTAAAACGAATTAAAAGAAATGATTTTTTAGTTTTCCAGATTAATGTTTGACAAGAATCAAATGAGAGCCTTACAAATATGGAGAGAGAAGTTTAGGTAAAGTAACTTTTATCACAACTTCTAAAATTAAGGAGAATATCGGATGTATTTAGCAGTGGGCTTGGCTTATGATTAAAGTCTTTCTCCGAACTTAATAAGAAAGTTAAAAAGACAGGCTATTACAGTGCCTTTAGCCCCGAAAGGGGCATAAACTATTTTCAAATCCAGACACAGTCTTTTTGTTGTGCCAATATCAATAATTACTCGCGAACAAAGGTCCACACACTCGCAGGAACTTTGTCATATAACTTTTTCATTGTCAGTTCAGCTTTACGATGATCATAAGCACCAGAAATTTCAAGAGAGGCGACACCCGAGTTTTTTTCACATAACCTTTCAAATACTTTTTCGAGCGTTTCGAACGAACTACACTTACGGAATTTCATTAAATAAGACTGCTTTGTGTCAGACATAATCAACCTTCTTTAGACAGGCCTCAACTGGCCAGGGATAATCTTAATATCATTTTTCACTTAAGCCTAACGATTTCACAACCTTTTTCGTTGTTTCCACCCTGTTCATAACCAGGTACATGAGTGCTAAAATGACTGTAAATAAAACCAGTGTATCCCGGTGAGCAGGATGAAGAATCAATCAGTGATCAGACAGTTTTCGGAAAGCGAATTGCATCAGCAGCTGGAAACGTTCGGCAACCATGATAAACAGCTTTCACGCTTGATCCGTTACTTTTCCCATCTGAGATACAACACAGCTAAAACCTATCTGCACTGGCTACGAGTATGGAACGAATGGTATCAGGCGAATGCCCGGTTGCATACAGACTGGCCAGTAAGTTCGCTCCCCGTGTCTGAGGAAGCTCTGCTGGCGTTTATGGGGCATCTTGAAGGCAAATTGTCACGAAGCAGCATAAACAGCTGTCTTCAGGCCTTAAACAGTATCCATAAAAAAGGGCTTAACCTGCCCGGGATTATTACGTCTGAAGCATGGTACATGCTGGAAGCCTTAAAACAATCGGAAGCCCGGAAGCGAAAGACGACTAAACAGGCAACTCCCTTTCTTATTGGCGATCTCAAGGCTCTGATAAAGTTACGCAGTACTACAAACTCAGTTCGTAAGCTTCGTGACCTGTGCCTGATCTGGACAGGCTTTGAAACACTGCTCCGTTCATCCGAAATTCGCCGTATACGTCTGAAAGATCTGTCTCTGGATAGTATGACCGGTGAATTTAACCTGACGGTATACCGTACAAAAACGAACATCAGTACACTTCTTACCTACCGGCTGACACGTCAGTTAACTAACTGCCTCTTGAGATTGATGAACCTTGTGAAAATGGATCAGCACAGTCATCCGGATGAATACCTTTTCCAGGCCGTAAATTTCCATGATACAGGCTATATGCCACCCGGCTGGAAGCTTCGGAGTAAAGGGAATGAGCTATCTGAGCTTCTTAAACGGCATAACCTGCCCTACCGTGCTAAACAAAGTCTTCTGAACGATGAAGATGAGGAAGACACTGTGGACGATGCCGGTATGCTCAGCAAAAATTCCCTTTTACGGGCATTTAAAGAAATGTGGAATGAGCTTTATCCAAATGAGACTAAAACCCGTTACTGGACAGGGCACAGCGTTCGTGTAGGCGGTGCGATACAGCTGGATATTGAAGGTTACTCGCTACCACAGATTATGGAAATGGGGAACTGGTCGAATGAAGAAATGGTTATGCGCTACATTCGCAATATTGAAGCTGGTAAAAAAGCCATGATCAAGCTTATGCGAAATGCCTTTGATGAATAGCGCCCTCACGGGCGCATAACTTTATTTTTTCTTGAACGGGTTAAGTCTGGTGAGATTAGAGAGTGCCCCTCCCGGAGGCAAAATTCCCGTCCTTTTATATTTGTACACGCCATTTAATTTCATTGTCTGGATTCCAAGATTAATAAGCGTGACAAGTTTAAGGGTATACAGGAGTGTAAATTGGGGAGCAACCTGAATAAAAACTAATAACAAGCCTGCACACATTACACGTAGCCATGCCGCGTACTCCATGCTCAGCGGACGCTTGAAATAGAATCTTTCGAGCAAATCAACTGTCTTATTACTGATCCACGCCGCCGCCACTGAGAGTAACAACACGATGCACACCATAATGCCCAGTTCCATTTTCACTCCCTTCTCTTTTAGTCTGTTTAAGTTGAGGCTTAGCCACAGTAGTTTTGTTTTTTGCTTTTTTCTTAGGTTTGGTATGGTGAAACAGAAAACAATCCACCATTACCCAACCATTTTTATATCGAGCCACCAGCATCTTCTGGCTGGGGTAATGAGCATGAAACAGCATTTTCACGTCCATGGTGCCCATCAACGACTGTTTGCGCTTTAGCTCATCCTCAGCCATCTGAAATTCTTGTAAGAATTCTGAAGACAGACGCTGACGCAGAATTCTTATGGCACTGGAGTTTTCATCATTCTTTGCCAGGTGCCCGAAGCGTACAAGTGCCTTGTGGGTTATCTGGATGGGTCCCAGATGAGAGCTGAGCTGTTCGTACTGCCAGAAGTAGGTCAAATCCACCTTAACCCAGCTGATGCTGTCCAGCAGAGCCTCGTTCATGATGGTTCCGGACATAGGTACCATTGTCAGCCTGGCCAGACGCATATGTATGTAGTCCGTAAGCAACCTCAGCGACTCAGGAACGTTTTTATTGAGTAGGAGATGCTGAAGCACCGGGGTTGCGGTCTGCCAACACAGATTGCGCCCGTCAGGCAGGAAAGCAAACTTTTGATCGTCAGGCGCAGAGTTCGAAGCGTTTTCCTTACGAAGCAAAAAATAATGGCCGCACAGCAGCTCTGCTCTTACCTGGTCCTCGTCAGGGTCATGTCGGGCTTTACTTAGATCAACGGTTAGCACAACGCGGTTAATCGCATCAGCGTGATATTTTTTTACCCAGACGCAGACACGATAGAGACGCTCATCGATTTTCTGGCTGGCTGTGGAAATCCATTGCATTGTTGTTCCTTAATTTTCGGGGCTGACAATGAAAATGCCCAGCTCAGCCCCCGGCACGAGTTCTGTATATTTCAGGCTCAGCTTCCGTTGGTTGGACGGACCCTGGCTGTTTTCAGGAGCCCAGTCAGAGAGCGTTTTTAATTGAGGTATGTTGCCTGCTGCGAAAATGGGCAAGGATGCTTTTACTACTGAATAATCAGTCTCAGCATATTTATTCCCGTTTCGTTCCTGCCCTTCAGGCCTAAATGCAAAAATGTGAGCAATCGGAACAGGGAAAGAGTTAGTTCGACAAAGGCGATAAGATTCGCCCTGCTTCAGTGGGTGAAATTCAAGACGGTGTAAAGCCTTATCGATATTAGACACGACATTCAAATTGGTAGTTGCTACATTTTTTACTTCTGAGGCTCTCCTGCGCTCCAACAAACTCACAAGTTGCTCTGCTGTTTTAACTTCCTGGTTTCGGTTTAGCCGCCATGAAAAAGTAACTTTTTTAAGCTGGGACTTGATGAAAAGGATATTTCTTGTTGAGTGCATAGCGACAAGGCCCGGGAGCTTCTTGTGCACTTTATCAAAACGGACATTCTTTTTATTATCGATACGCCTCATTGCCGCAGCAAAATCATTTTTTGCTTCGTTTATAGAAGTGATCAAGCTTTCGAGAAGATCTGCTCTTTCGGGGACAATGATTAGACCCGGGTATTTAGTGGTTACTTTGGTGGAATCATGACTTAATGACTCTATGTCATCCACACAGATGTCAGTAAGTGCCTGAATAATTTCCTCAACCGAAGCATCGTCTTTAATACTAACCCTGATGGGTTTAACCTGCTTCAAGCGCTCTTCTGTTCTAGATACGGTGGAGACAGTCATCAGGTTTGCCATCATCGGGGGGGTGTTCGAAAGAAAACACTTGAGCGAGTCGATGCGTTCCAGAATCTGGTCACGAAAATAGGGCAAATCGTCATAACTCATACGTTTCTCCAGGCTCATGTTATTTCCAATCAATTTTGCTGCCCAGGCTGACCTTGCAGAACATAAATGTCATGTAAACCTCTAAAGAAGTCATTTTGAAACAGCTTTCACAGCATGCGATTTATGTTCGATAGGGCTCATGAACAAAGGATGATAATGGAGACGCCATGGATAGTGGATAGTCTTACCCACCTGGGTGATCCGATTGAGGCGAAAACGACCATTTATACAGTCAACTGACCAAAGCCCGGGAGAAACTAACCTCTTCCAGCGGTAAAAAGAGAAACCTGCAACACAGAGGTCATGCTCCAGGAAATGTTGAGTTTCGACGACGCGAACTTTTATCAAAAACCCCAGCATTGGCGAAAACCAGATCAACAACCATGTTGGCGGCAGGATGACTTTGTTCAGGAGATGATCTGTCATAAGCAAGGCAGATAACATCAGAAAACTGATAGTCAACCACAGGGCCATCCAACCGGCCCATACGCGGCTCTGACAGGGTTTCCATTCGAGAAGAAAAAGTTTTTTATGCATTCTGCCCCGCCTAATTTTAATGTATTGCCGAAGTATGCTGCATCATGATGGTGGTGCGGGGAAAGATTTCAAACTTCCACAATTCTGAAGCCGTGTTCCAACCATGAAAGATCCCGTCTCCACAGCGAGTGTTAAAAGCAAGAATTTCATCCCTGACCTGGTAAGCGAGCACTTCTGGCATATCAATAAACTCAGGTAAGGAAAGAAGAATTCCATGGATAACTTCTCCGGTTAACTTACTCATAACCTCTTCCTCAGACAGGGCAGCGTCCGGGAACAAACACAACGGAAGTGAAAAACAACATAGGTCAAGACCAATAGCAGCCCTTCCTGCGTCGTAGCCTTCTTCATTAACGACAAAACGAAAGAATTTTTCTGTCTCACCCCGTAATGATGACGGTCCTTCAGACGGAACTTCAATACCACTGAAGACTTTATCGGTCCAGTTGGTAAAAGGACTGGTGAAAACCCAACAAATTAAGGATAACGCCAGCTCTTCCTTAAACATACGTTCAGTGCCGGTAGTTCTGGAAAGTTGCTTTTGAGTACTCATGTTTTACCTGTTGCATGAAATTATTGATGTTATATAAACACAACCGGCATTTTATCTAATAGGTTTGAAAACACTAAAAATCGCAAATGCTGGTACCTTTCTGTTTTAAGAGATTTTCAAGGTAAAGTGAGGCTAGATCAATTGGCTGGTTCTCTTCAAGACAGGCTCGCACAAGATCTTCAATAGAGACCGAATCAACCCCCCTTCCCTGTAAAATTTCTTTAGCAGATGCCAGCGTTTTATGAACGCTTCGACTTAGTTGTAATCTGACTTGTGTGCGGGTATCAAAAAGACAATCTTCTGTGACACTTTGTGAAACGGTTCTACTCATTGAAAAATCACTCCATTTCTGGGATCGAATGAAAATTAACAGCTATAGATGTATCAGGTTTCCCATTTTCTACGATACTCAACCACGTACGCGCTGAGATTTGTTGTTCACAGACGAGTATGTAACCTGTTCCCTGTTGATGATGTAGCTCAAGAGCTTTTAGGATAGGCTCTGAATGAGGTCCGAGAGCATCACGCGTGTGAATAAGCGTTTGCTCTGGCAATACGTTGCTAAGCATAGACAGCAGAACATTACGCTCATCCTCATTATCCGACAAAACAAGAATTATACGAAAACCCGTTTTTATACGAAATCTGATTTCTGAAACTAACTTTCTTAATCTTAATTTATATATGACCAGGCGGAATCGAGTCATCAGTAAAGAGACCACTGTGAAGATAACGATTACTGCGCCATATTTTGACCTGTAGAACCACCAGTTAAGGCCTCCAGCAACTATCAGGATTAACATTAAAATTAAACTCCCATAGAAAAAAAGTGCTGGGTAGCGAGTTGTCTTTCCTTCAATTAGTGCTGAGGCAAATATCAAAATGGATATTCCGTAAATTACCCAGTCAAAAATACTTTCTCCAATCATTCTTTAGTGAACATCCTTAAAAGTGGAAATGTAGGTTTATGGGTTTATGCATTTTCCTGATGGCCTTGACAACCAAGGATTTCACAGAAATTGTCACAGTGTGAAGCTGTAACAAAGCGCTCTCCACGTTCGAATCGCTCAACCAAATCCTTTCTTACTTCACTTCCAGGTTTCTGGAAGATGTACTCAAGCTGGAGATCCTCGGCCGTTGAAAGTAGTCGTTCTATGCTGAAATCAACATGGTAAAAGCAAAACTGATTATCAACCGGGGGAAAGTTGCTTTTGGTACTGTTCTCGTTTTTGGATTTTAGTTCATTCATGAGCTCTCCTTGGTTGAGAACAGTATACAAATCTCTTTAGGGATTTTTTTTCGTTAATAGCACTTTTTTGAGTTTAAAGAGTATGTTCATACCAGAGCATTAGAGGCTACGAAAAGGATAATGGAATTAGAAAGATAGATTTTAAGTGGTGATGTAAGGTGGGATAGGTAGAAGAGGAGTAGACGCTTGTAAGCGAGGCAAAAAAAAGGCACGGAAACCGTGCCATAAGAGTATGTGAGAAAAAATCAAAATCAGGGAAAGAATCAAGCAGCTTGTGAAACTGAATCTCCAACTGCAAGATTTAAATTTCTTAGGTTATCGAAAACTTCAGATACTAAGTCATTACGGTCGTGGATTTTAATCCGCCCACCGGTTAACTCTGAAACATAAACGGTATGGCAGAGGTCAGTAACCACTTCGCCGTATTCATCAACGACTTCCAAAGATGCAATCATCGGAATATAAGAAGCCGCAGCATAGCTCTCATAAATACTTATTATGGAGTCATTGTTGCGTCGAGAAATTACCCTACCAGAAGGTAAAGCCTCATCTTCCATATAGCAATCAGATAGGTCCTCACAGAAGTCATTTTCTTTAAGTGAAATATTAAGGGTCAATTCACTGTTGATAGAGCGTGAATAAGAATATTCACTCAGTTTATAGCAAGCCAAACTTATATCACTAAAAGTTTCATAAGCTTTATAGAGGCTCGATGTTATAGACTCAGATACAAATGTTATTAGTCCAATAAAATGAGTATCCCAGAACTGTTGCAAAGCAAAACGGGCAATCATAACCTGACCATCAACCTGCATCAGTCTGTTATATTCATCCCGGTCATAACCTTTCGACTGAGAAACATCATTAGACATGCTAAGAACTTCACTACAAACATCATCATATTCAAAACGGCTAGTTGCAAAGTGTTTTCCTGAAATCTCAAGGTACTGACCAGAGACTGCGTCAAACACCTCAAGAAAGTAACAGAGTCGAGATTTTAAAGATTCTCTGTTTAAAGCTTCTATTTCATTCTCAGAGATACTATCGACATATAAATCAACAGCATTCTTGAGTTCAATAGCTTTGATATTACAGGTAAAAGAAAGCTCGTCACTTTGACAATGGCAAACACTTAATACTATATCCGCCTCATCAAAATCTATGCCAAGATAGCTCAGAACTGCTCGGACATAGTTTTTATCATCAGATGAATGTGTCATATACACTACCTCAAATTTGAGAGGAAGTGCCCCAGAAGGGAAGCGACTTCCCCACTGGGTTAGATAAAAGTTTGGTTAAGCTAAAAGAAGATGCCAGCGACAGATTTTACATTGTCATAGACAAGTGTCTTCAGCCAACCAAAGTTACTTTTTTGGACTGAAGCAAAAGGATCATTGAGACGCGTTACGAAAATCGTCAAAAGCTTCAGTTATTAGTAATGTGCGATCAGTTACTCTGTATCGGTCATTACTTTCGAGAGATACGTAAGTTGAATGCGAAGAATCACAGACAACACGCCCTCTTTTATTGATCAATCTTACTTCCATCATCACCGGCACATTGATAATTGAAGCAACATCGGTATAGAGGGATATGAGGGCATCATTGTCACAATATAACGCCCCGTTCCCATCAAATGTATCGTTAAACTTAATATATATATCTGGCATATTTGCCGGATAATCATCAGTATTGAAATCAATGCATAACTTTAAGTCATCATTAATACGGCGATTAATCTTATGCTGCCCAACACGTACAAAGCCATGTTCAACAGCTTTGATAATCCTTAAAGTTTCATTAAGACAATCTGTAATTCTTTTCTCGACAAATGAGATAAAGTCACCAAAGTCGGAATGAAAAAACTGTTTAAGTGCAAATTTCGCAACTAACACTTTCCCATCCACCTTCATTTTATCGAGATAAAGATTTCTTATAGCATCAGTAGAAGAATTAGCTTTAGATAACTCTTCACAGTCATTAATAATCATTGAAACAATATCAATAACTTTAACTGGGCTTAAAGTATTACTATATCCGCGAATATCAAACGTAAAAAATCCGAAATTCTTAAATACTCCAAGAAAATAAATTATTTTTTGTTTCAAAAGAATAGAATCGGAGTAAGATGCGTTGTGCTTTATTAGTTCAGATATGTAGAGATCCAACATACAATTTAAATTATCGATATCTACATCGTAATCAAAGGTTACTTTGTCGAACGAAGTATCAGATAATTGAACGGTTATATCGTCAGCGGGAACATTAAGGCCTAAATTTTGATAAAGAAAGGCACTAACAAATTCCACGTGGTCAGATTCTTTAAACATTTACACTACCTCATGACTAAAAAGGAAGTGCTTCCCACCGGGAAGCAAGTTCCCGGATGGGTTAGATTAATTATAAAAGAGTTCTTCAGAAGGTACATGCATTTCTGGTTTGAACTGTTTTAAGGAGTTGTTTATAGCTTTTCGATATAACCCTGAAGAGTGTGGCTTAAACATTTGATATTCCGTAACGAGCAGAGGAGACGTAAAGCATCCTAAGTTCACTAGTGAAATATTTGATGTTTCTTCACAAACATCTAATTCAGCGTATATCCGCCTCTTCATTACCCTGCCTGCTAAATAGCGACGAACATGATTTATAAACTTGTCCGCATCTGATATAGAATTAACTATATAATCAGATGTGACTATCTGATTAGATACAGTTTCAGGTATAGCTTCGGCTATTATTTTTACGTTCATTTCATAATCAACACTATGGAAGCAAGCAAGAATTTGTGGCTTCGCGCTTTCTAAAATCTTTTCAAGAACAGAAAAAATCAGAGAGAACTCGTTTAAAATTCGCTTTTGTATAAGTCCATGTAGATGTTTTATGAAAGGAGAACCGTGTTCAACAAGGCCTAGTATAAGATCCTTAGAGGCCAAATCTGAGCGGTAATAAACGTATTCTAGATTATCCCGGTTAAATCCTTTGATAAGCAAATCAGGCTGCTCTGAGACCAGTCGTAAATGAGTTGAAGCTATAGAAACTTCAAAACGAAAGTTCGCGAGATTTACAGGGCCTGCTTTTAATGTAGCCGCTTCGGAAAAATAAATGAAAAGAGGATGCAAATCATCGTTACCACAGTAAAGATGGTCTGCGCCCTTAAGATATTTCACCAAATGAGGTAGAAAAGATATTACTGGAATATCAGCCACAAATCGAATATGCCGAAATGGTTTTGAATCCAAATATATATTTTCCACTACAGCGCCAACAAAACCCATTTTAACAAGAATAGATTCAACTAACTTTTGTATCGCATTCATTTAAATACCCTCTTAATAGAGGGATTTCTCCCAAAGGGAGAAATCCCTATGGGAGAAAATAATTTTAATTAATAATTGTAGCGAAGCGCATGTTCTTTTTCACTAAGATGGTTTTCATATTCCGACTTACCAGAACTTAAACACTCTTTGAAAAAGACCTTTGAAAAATTCTTCAAGTCACTTCGGTTGTTAATTTCTTTGTCAGACATCAACTTAGCTGAGTGTGAGGTATCCACAGGCCCCAACCACCATTCATATTTAATATAAACACAATTGGTTTTTGTATGTCCATTTAGAAATCGTTTTGCATTTCTAAGTATTTTTCTACAACCGTTAAGGTCTGAAAGTAAGATATCTGGAGCAATGAGCTCTTCCAGAATATGACCAGGTAAGCCTTTCCTAAAAAGCTCAACATCGTAACTACAATACCAGTCACGATAATTAAAAGCTTTAATAAGTCTTTCAGGTGTATCCAAAGATATCTTATTCAGGATTTTTAATGCAAAGCATACAGCATCTTTTAACAACTCGTGCACCTCAACATTGATAAATGAGAAAAACGAGCTTAATTCTTTCTCTAAGGAATTATACAACTTACCGTAAATATCCTGAGAAAAAAGATACTGCAATCTTTCTTTATTATAAGTGCAATTCGAAATTGAATAGACTTCTCCTCTTTCGATTTTGCACCCTTCCCTTAAAACTATAGGAAACCTCAAATGGTTAACAATGAAAGAA
Organism: Citrobacter sp. B72; assembly: GCF_016894305.1. Classification (NCBI taxonomy): domain Bacteria; kingdom Pseudomonadati; phylum Pseudomonadota; class Gammaproteobacteria; order Enterobacterales; family Enterobacteriaceae; genus Citrobacter; species Citrobacter sp. B72. The sequence continues at coordinate 51,629 of NZ_CP069802.1, read as the reverse complement.
TGATTCTTTCTTTGCTTCAAAGCATCTAATTGAAATTTCGTAATTTCCTCCAGATTTGCATCTTCAAAACCTGGAAAGGGAATATCACAGAAACAAGAACTATATGCTTTTGCTGATTCATACATAAACTCCAGTGAAACATCAGCATCAAAAGACATACCAGAGAACATGCCCTGCCCATTGTCTAAAAATGTAATGTTTTTAACCTGTATTTTTTTATGTTGAACAACCAAAAAGGCATTAATGATTTTTTCGATAATTTTCATGTGATCCTCTCTCAATAAAAAAGGGATCACTCCCATATGGGGTGTGATCCCCACATGGGTATAATTTAATTAAAAATCTGTAAGACCTAAATCTTTATTTCTACCACAAACTGTAGAAGATATAAGACGTTTTACTCGCTTTCGAGCACTTCGGCCTGACGTATCTTTCAAGTACATCGGTAATGACAATGATGAGATTTGATTACTTCGCTTATGATGGCAGACTATATAGCCCTGCCTCCACCCCGAACGCACAAACTCACGGATGCGGTTAATATATGCCGAAGCTTGAGATTTTGTACTTATCGATTCAGAACACTTTAAGTTCTGTTCGATAGAGTAAAGCTCAGCCGCCATTAATTTCACCTCATACAGGTCATCCCCATAACTTATAGTTTTCAACAGCTCTTCCTTTTCCCGAATGAAAAATACTTGCTGCATTCCAAGGATCAGGTCATAGGCCTCTCGAAAGAGGTCGATAAGCTTATTACGAACATAAATCATAAACTCCTCAAAGTGCTGAAGCCAGAAATAAGCCGCATTACTTATTTGTGAATTGTGAGAACAAACAAGCCCTTTAGCAAGCTCGACCTCTTCCTCCCGAAAAGTAAAGTTACTTTTCTTAAACCGGCTTTGTTCAAAAATGCTTTGATGCATTTCTATCCATACAGAAACAAAACCGAGGGATTCAAATTCTTCGTTTAACAAATGTAAACTTTCGAAGATTTTCTGAATTTCGATCCCGATGTCATATGACAGTGGACATTCTTTTATAGAATAAACATAACCGGGTAGGAAGTGAGATAAATGCTCAGTTCGCAAATATAAACTGAATTTAAGTTCTGTCAGTGGTTGTTTCAAAGATAATTTAGATGATTCGCTTATATTTACTGGTTCAACACCATTTCTAATCAAAATAGCTTTTACCAGGTCCGTAGCTAACTTCATACAGCCTCCAGTCGTTATTGAGGCCTCCCTGATGCAGGTTGGCCATCAGGGAAAATATGTAAATCAATTAGCAACCAATCAGACCGTTGCCATTACATTGTCAATGTATCTGACAAGGGATGGGCGGTCGTCCTGTAAGGCAAAACGGCGAAGGTCATCAAGATTATACGCAGGAAGATAATCAGCGTAACCTCGAATACGAAGGTCCTCAACCACAACTTTTATATACTCAAATCGTCCAAGATTTCCTTTTAATGGGGGTTTTCCTGGACTAGACAGCATATCGTCTGCTTGCTCCCATGTGATTTCTTTAGCTTCACCACTATGTAGATCAAGATGGACATATATGAATGACTTATAATCTCCACGGCAACGAAGATAATATTTCGGATAGAAATATTTGTCACAACGCAACAAACACGTTCCTGAAGGACGAACTACGTACAACAGGTTTCTGTCATTTTCTAATATGCCATGTTTCAAAATCGTTATATCTATCTCATTATCATGCAGCAAATAGCATGACGATGGTTCATTGACGATGCGCGATTTTATAACAGCAGCAAATTTATTAAAAACTTCGTTAGTTTGAAAATTCATTAAAATGCTCTCCGATGTAAAACGACGAGCATCACCATAACGGTAATACTCCCGTTATGGGTTTTAATAGTTTATGGAATAACCATGTCATACAACCGACCATAGCCAGTAGTACCGCACATTTATTTAACTGAGCAAGCATCTCAGCCGTGAAAAGACCTTAAAGGCAGGTAATTATCACGAAGGAAAGCGGTTATCTTATCAATACAATTTAAAAAATAATATTGATAAGATAACCCCCCCCGCAAAATGCGGGGGAGTTATCGTTGTTACAGCTGATTAAGACATTCAGGAGCCCAGTGAATCGGGAATCCATCCTGCCCTGTTAACTGGAGAACATCGTTCCAGTCGATACCCTTTTTCCCATCAGGAATATCTTGTGCTGGTTCGAAGACTTCAATTGTCAGCTTTGATGCGGGATATCGTTTAGCCAAAAACTCAACCATGCGGCTTTGAAGTCGCTGAGCAGCTTCGATACCGGCACGAGTGCCTTGTGAGTTAGCAATATCCTTATCCGCCCAGATATAAAAGTTTATATATTTTACATCCGGCGGAGGCAGTAAAAAATCAGGAACAGTAACGTTTTCAAGGCACCATGCGGAGCTGGCTGCCCAGCATGGTGTTGAAGTCGCTTCTACAACAGAAAGCGCATTCTCGATCCCTTCAGCCACTCCCAGTGTCCAGGTCGAACTACCTGAATCATAGTGAGGGTCAAACAACTGAATTGAGCCACCTGTCATATCGGCAGGAGGCTTCATCATCAGCTTTGGATTTTCTACAGGTGCCTTATCACCGTTTTTGTCTACGTATGTTCTATGGATAGTCAGAGGCCGACCTCGGGTGTCACGATAGATTGCAATCATTCCCGGATAGATAATCGATTTCTGCTTATCTTTATCCCAATAGTAGATCCGGTTATTAAAGCCTAAATCCTTTGGTAAGTGACTCAGTAAGCGGGAGATCCCACGATTACGGAGGTACAAAGCAACAGGAGTATTAGGCTTTATTTCACCGGTATAGTGATACATCACATCAAGTTTTCGCATTCGCTTTGCCACTTCCTCTCGGTCAAGAGTTTCTGTGGCACGAACTGCTGATTTATAGCGTCGTTCATTTTCAATGTCGGCGTCAGTTAACGGAGCATGCAGATCCATCCCGAAAAAATCTGAGAGAATCTTTTTGCAAGTCTGCGTTTTACTTAATTCATAATATTTCGCCAGAACATCAATTCCGTCGCAAAACTCATTTACCGGAAAGTCATTATGGATCGCACATCCGGTATAAAGGTCTTTTTGCCGGAAACGAAACTTCGATTTCCCTGCGCCAGTAAACGGGCAAGGAACCTGGCTCGGGGCTTTTGCACAAGCGTCTTTGAAAGCAGGTATTCTTTCGAATATATACTTCCAGCCAGACACTTCAGCAATTCGAGCATGAACGAGTTTAATAAAGTGTTCAGATACTTCCTGTGGTTTACGACGAAGAGCCGGGGATGCATAAGTCATGATGATCTCTCTTATCTGGCATTGTGAGTTTCTCAATGCCTTCTGCGGTGCAGAAGACAGGGAGAAACCCACAACGCAGAATTTAAGAAAGAGGGCCCGGGGGCCCTCAACATTTATGCTTCAGTCGTGAAGCCATTATTCTCAAGACGCTGTATGTAGTTATCTACAAGTAACGCAGCCTGCTGGCTATTACCCTCCGCTATAGTGACTTCGCGGAAGATTCTTTCCTGAGGGCTATCATTGCTTATAACTTCACCAACACGTCCGAAAATACGGACTTTATGCATCGCACCGACTTTTTCATGTTCTACACGGTAAGTTTTTATCTGAGTCATATTTTGCTCCTTATTCCTTCATGGAGCAAAAAGACCCACCGGGGCCTTTTTGCCCCGATTGGGTAGAGTTTATTAAGAAAGTATTTGATGAACTAGCTTACTGACTTCAATAGACAATAAAGAAGTATCATCAACTGTTACGAAAGTGTCCGTTTCAAAACCAATTATTTCATCAGTCTTAATACCAACACCAACGATTTCTATTCCATTACATTTAGCCTTTTCCATAACTTCGACGATAGTAAATTCCGATTTATTCGGATAACCATCAGTTATAAGAAAAATTATTTTCCTATCGAATTGGCTGTCAAGTAACAGATCAACAGCTGCCATTAAAGCAGATCCCGTAGGGGTATAATAACCCTTACATCCAAGAGTGAATTTCGATAGAGATTCCTCAACGCTTTGATCAAACGTTTTGATAATCTCAAATTCACTTTCCTTGAAGGGAAAAACTATATTGGAGACATGCATTTTTGACAAACTTTCAGCGGCCATCGATAAAGCAAGATCTGACTTAATGGCATGAATATATCTTTCATCATTAGCCATTGACGCTGAAATATCACGAACTAATACGAGGCCAACATGCCCTCTATTTTTAGATTCGCTTTGAGCTCTGAAGACATCACGAACTCCCATTTGTGACAGAATTAATCGATTTCCATCGAAGGTAATTCCACGCTCATGAGTTTTGTTTCGGCCACGCATTTTAACCTGCTGTAAAACAGACAAGTCGCTACCGATTGAATGACTCAGAGACAAAGCCTCATTGTAAACATTCAAATCGATAAGGAGATCAGGGATATCCCATTCAGAAGCACCGAATTCGGCTTTCACGTCATCGGATACTTTTGATGCAATACCTTCAATCTCTTTAGCCAAAGCATCGTGATAATCTTCGCTATCCTCATCACTGCTAAGAAAGGCATCCAACAAATCTGCCAGTATCTCCCATTGAGCCGATGAAAAGTTACTTTCATCTTCAACGTTAGTCGAACTGGCTTCATCTGATTCACTCTCGGAAGGGTTAATCGCATCAGTATCGTCTTCAATAATGTTATCACCCGTGGGATTGCCACCGGTGGGTTCATTATTTCCCTCGTTATCTTCAGCAAGTTCTGAAGGCTCAGAACATCCCTCTTGAGCAAGATCAGCGTTATCGGAAGTATCTGCCTGACCTTCACTATCGTCCTCAGAATCATCCTCACGACTATCAGTCGACGTAAGCGATTTATCTTCTGATTCGGTATCGGTATCGGTCTCGGATTCATCATATGCCTCCTGCTCCTCCTGCTCTGTCTGCTGCTGTTGTTCCTTTGCCTCATCCCGCAGTCTCTCTAAAAGAGCCAGGGTCTTACGAGCAAGGGATTCACAGCCCTGAGTATTTTCACAACCAAGAGCATCATGAAAAATTTCCTCAACATCAGAAATTACTGGAGAAAGTATCTTTTGGGCATAGTCAAAAAACGGATCGAGGGTTTCTTTGTGACCTACCTGCTGAAGGACTTTTACTCGCAATGAGTTAAGCAGATACCACTCAATAAATAGGACAGGATTTTCCGGACGAGAAGATATATCAGGAGTCATCCTTCCGGCTTTAACCATCAGTGCGTAAGTGGCTGCAAGCCGCCGCTTTGCATCCGGATAATCGTTACCAACCTTCTCTTCCATCTGTACATCATCGAACAGATTTATAAGCCCGGTAAGACGTTTTGCCCTGCTATAAGCTTTACGTTTCTCAGCGAGGCTCTCAAACTCTGCATTCATTCCGTCATCGAAGCGTGTAAACCCTTCAGATGACATGAGAACACTATTAAAGGCGTCACTGTAAACCTCACTGACGGTATAGCGACCATGACCAGCTTCATGACAGGTAAAACCTTCAATCAGACTGACAAAGTCATCATCGCTATAATCGCCGTTTGGTAAAACACAAACTTTATTGACAGGATCAAAATACGGTCCTTTGGTATTGTCGTCTATTACAACTCTTACATCGCCTAAGCCGCTAATGACTTTTGCTATATTCTGTAAACGCTTAATATGGCGCGGCGATGATTTAAGATCTAATTTCATAGAATACCTCTTTATAAAAAAGGGGTACTCACCCAGATGGTGAAGTACCCATCTGGGGTTTTTAATAAAGCAAACAGTTACCAGCCTTTGAGCTCGATATCAAAACCATTTTCAGCATTGTCTTCCTGTTGCGAAACTGATTTCTCAGGTTCAGCTACAGAATCAGTGTTTGAAAACGTGCTGTTTTTTATATCGTTCTCTACGACAGGTTCAACCTGAAACACATTTGTTGAATCTAAAATAGCTTCAATACCTGTGTTCTGTAGCGCGTTCGGTTCTGTTTGTGAGCTTTGATTAAATGATCTGGTAATAGATTCCAACCAGTCAGTAACCTTTTGCTCTCCTGAAATAATACGCTTTAACATTGAAGCATCACTCATGAAATAAAACCACTGCTGTAACACCGCAACGTCGCGAGGTTCAGAAATGGCACCTTTAGGTAAATTATTCATTATGTGTTTTATAGCTTCTGCAAGTACTGCCGCCTCTTTATGTATAAACATGAAGCTAATGATCTTATTTTGCATTTGCTTCAGTCGGTCAATAGTACTTGAGCGCAAATTATTATTTTTACTAATTTTTTCATAAACCCTCATTGCTTCTTCTGCCAGATCTGTTATCAATTGTTCCTGATAGTAGTCCTGGGTTTCATCACCTTCAACGCTAATAGGCGTAAAAGGAATAAAGTGAGCAATATTAAATCTAAAGGATTTTATGAAATCATCTTTAGTTAATTTCAACTGATCAATCAAAGAAGACATTCTTGGGCTTCTATTTTTTTCAGCCTCAATATGCATCTCATAATTGTCTACAACGTTTTGAATACCTGCCTGAAACTCTCGTTCAATCTCTTGGGCCCCTTCCAGAAACTCTTCCATACTGGAAACTGGTAAAATCCACATATTGCTATAGCGGATGCACAAGCGTGAGCAAAGGGTTGATATTCTGCTGGTAATCGTACTTTTGAAGCTAAGGGCTTTTATGTCAATCCAACGTACTTCGCTTTTAGATACGCTTTTTTGATCCGTAATATCATCTCCATCATAAGACAAATCGATTTTATCGGTTCGACGCGATCCTTGACAGCCACTTATTTCAATTTTTGTTATAACTGCACCTTCCAGTAAATCTGGATATGATTTTGCAAAATTCTCAGAGATTTGTTTTGCAGATACTTTGTTAAGCATTGAAGTATTTAAAGTCATGGGTTTCTCCAAAAAAAAGGGGAAACCCTCCCCAACGGGAAAGATTTCCCGATAGGGTTGATATTAAAGCTTCTCTGGTGCAATTAAAAGAATACCGGGAAACTCAGCGGCAACATCATCATTGCCCATTGCTCCCTGATACATATAACCTTTTAATTCCATTTCTTTAATTAGACCTTCCATATTTATTTTACCATCATGATAAAACAATAAAGAATAGTCGTTATTCAGTTGCATAAGTCCAGTAAAATTAGTTCCGTTTTTTGCTATAGCAATGGTAGCAGCACCATCCGTACTTAAAAACGCACTAAATTCAAGATGGGATAACTCTGAGATACAAATATCAGAGGTTTCATAACAAATCCCATCTAACTCGACTTTTTTGCTGTGAAATACTCCAGCGATTTATCCTTGTCTTCGCCAAGAGAAAGATCTATAGCTTGAAGAACAAGATCGACCACATGTAAAGGTAAAGCAGAAGCAAAAGCTATTTTGAAAGTGTCAAGAAGACTAAAGGTTTTTAACGTCATCGACGTGCCAACCCAAGCTACTAATTGACGAATATCCATCACACTGTCTTCTGTACCAGAGTCATTTACTGCAATCGCTACTCTTACGAACTTCTCAATGACCTGAAAAGGCAAAGAGCTATATCGTTTAGTAAGCACATTGGTTAAAGCAACTTTGTCGGGCTTCTCCATTTCAACTATCAAGAACCGCTTTATAAAAGCTGCATCTTGACGTTGAGAAGAAACGAACCGGCGAGCGCCTCCACTCATGTTTGTGTTTGCAGTACCAATAAATCGCGTGTAGCCATTAGCAGTTATAACCTCACCACCATTAGCACTGAGTGACCAGGGCTTACGTTCAATGGGCATGTGAAGTTTTGCTGCCGTATCAGGATCGATTTTGTCCACTTCATCCAGAAGAATGAGGTGACCATTACGAAATCCCGTTACCAAATCGCTGTGTACAAAACCTGTATTACCACCATTAAGACTGCGCTCACCTTCAAGCTCATCAACTCGAATATTGCTGTTGATCTGCTTAATTGTCAGCGGCCAATTCATCATGTGGCTAATGTACATTACCATTTCAGTCTTGCCAGAACCGGACTCACCTTTAAGACACACACTTAAATCTATATCCGGACTGATAAGCAGTTTAACCACTTGTTCAAGTATTCGGGGATTTGGTATGTAGTCTTTGTTCAGCGGAGCTCGATACGAGGTTTTAGTTTTGAAAACAGGCACAGCCATCTTTGGATCCATTTCTGGAATACCAAAAAGGTCCTTTGCTAGAACTAAAAGATACTCACCTTTATCCACATAATGTTTTAACTTTATAACATCCGGGGAAAGAAGAGCTTCTAATTTTTCATAAGCATCAGAAGATGTTTCATTTAACTTCATAGCGGCATTAGACATTTTTAACTCCGGTAAAATGCAAACACCGCCCTCTGGCAGATGTTTGCCAGTGGCATTTTATTTGAGATTCATTTGGCAAATAGTTGCCATCAGTTTCCTGATTTGAGGCACATTATAACCAAGATGATTTCCCACTATTTCAAAAGCTTCAGACATGATCCATTCAAAATGATTTTCGAATATTGGATTTATTTCTAACTTGCCAAAAGCGTTTCGTTTAGTTAACAGATCACATGAAACAAGCTCGTCAAACAACTCTAATGTGGATTTAAAAGCTTTTATGTAAACATCCATAATTTCCCTGTCAGTCCATTTAACAGCCAGTTTTTTTTCTGACATTAAATAATCCTGATCAAAGAAGATGTCCCAGCCCATATCGTCATTGCAATCATGCAAAATGATTTCATCATCATTCCTGCATTCAGCTAATTTCGTGTTTTCACTAATCGAACGATGCGAATGATAATAGAGCCATGATTTTAATTCCGCTCTAAATTCACATGCATCAAGTCCATGAGATAAACAAGTGTATTCAAATGATTTTGACATATACCACCGTGTTTCAGCTTCTAAAAGTGGATTCACTGTGATATTACCATTGTCATCTTTGAAGAATAACTTTCTCCTCAACACTAGTTCTTTAATGATTTCCAAAGACTCTTCCATAGCGGATAGAAAAACAACATACACATCCTCAGGGGTCCATTCTATTACCAGACCACCCAAATCTGGGTTATATTCTTCAACCGAATATAGATAATCTGTTTCTGCTGCAAAATTAATTGTATGCAAAATCTGATTTTTAAGTAATTTGGATTTTTCATAAAGGTGATTTTCACGCCTTTCAGAATCATAATTTATCTCAGAAATGTTACTTTCATCTGATTTAAAGTTTAATCCGGACGTGTATGCATCATTTAAATGCTCTTTGGGTGAATCAACTATTTGCGTTATTTCATCTTCATCTATATCGAATATAGAAAAAAAACTAAGTTGATTACTACTTATTGCAGTAGCCCTAAATTTTTGTTTCATGGGGACTCCAAAAGGAGAAATCCCATGAAGGGATTTCTCCCCTTTAGGGTGGGTTTAATGTCAGATCTGATTAAAGCTACTTTGTCCAAAACCTTTTAGAGGTTTAGGTATGTGAGCCAACTTACTTGTTGCTACCACTCTCATGTAGTCAAGAGGATGTTCTCTCCCTTCAATCATAATAGTATCGACAACAATATAACCGGAGACCATCAACTCATCACCCTGATTTATACCAGTGAAACAGGTTGAATACATTTCAGGCGACACCTTGATTTGAACTGAAAATTCTCTCTCAGTGATTTCACCATCAACTTCTGTCTTCATCCTATTTTTGAGCTTTATTAACAAACCTATACTCTGGTCAGTCATTTTTTTCTCCACAGCACTGATAACTATCCCGGACACTTTTACTTCATTGATATATTCAAGATATGACATTTTCCGCTCCTCGATTTGTTCAAAGAGAAGCCCCGTTAGGGTTCCCCCTTAACAGGATTAAATAAATTTATTAGTTACATACATGAACGTGCAGACTACCAAACAGGCAATTCCGGCAATATGTAACCAATTTCTTGTTGGTTTAGTTGGTGCAATCGCTAAAGAGTTCTCCAACTTCTCTGTTACAAGACGTCGATTCTCTGCTTTAGCCGCATCATCTAAATATTGAGTTTCACGCTTAGCGAGAGTCTCAATTTTCGATTTTATTGCATGGTCCCATCCTTTAGTTTCAAAAACGCTTAACTCACTAAAGGTGTGCGTCATGAGATCTTCTGGGAAACCCAGTTTTTTCATTAACGGACGAATGGTATCATACATTTTTTCTACATTTTCGTAGTGGGCCTTTACTGCGACATCAAAACGCTTACGTAAAGTTAATTTTTCACGTTTGCAAATGATGTCCGAAACCCAATTTATTAACTGCTCATTTTTGAGTTCACTGGCTTTTTCAAGTGAGTAATCCAGATTATCCACGTCAAGAAATGAATTTAATCCGTATTTTTCAAACTCCTCAACAAGATATTTATCCAGTTCAGTTAAGCTTTTAAAAAGTGGTACATCTGGGGAAGCTTTAAGAAGCTTATAAGCTCCTTCGAAATCAATTTTCTTGACCACGAGCTCCACAACATCCACATGATAATAGCTTGAATAAGCAGAAAGCTTTTCGGCCAACAAAGACACAGGCTTAAGAGACTTAAGTTCAATGATATTTGGGCCGTCCTCATTCAAAATAACAATCAGTTCATTATCACGTTCTGTATATTTCATCAGAACTTCTAAGAGCTGTTTGTTTAGCGCCTTATCCATCTCTGGAATAATTTCACTAAAGGTTTGATGAAGGGCTTTACTGCGAGCTTTATTTTTAGACATTTGGGGTCACCTATATATAGTAAGAAGGAAGAAACAAATTTTTGTTTCAACACGAAGGCAAAGCCTGTCATTCATCTCCCGTAAGCTATGAACCGCCTGATTTATACTATCTGGCATTAGAAGTACGCAACAAAAATAGCCCCAGGAGGAGCTAAATTAGTTACGGTTTGGTAAATTCAGATTGCCTTTTGCAGGCATGGGAAGTGCACCAGCGACAAAGGTGACATTTTGCCGGTGGTGTCTTACAGCTTGTTTAAGCTGGCCGCTTTTCACGGCTAAATCAACGCTTAACGCGAAAGTAACTTTAAGCAAAGTTACTCAAATTTGGGAGCTGATATTTAAGCTCATTGTTTTTATACTATAGCTTTAAGCATAAGTAAATGCCCATATCGAATTATTCTGTATAAAGTGGAGAAATTCGAATATTAGCTGCTTCTTTTATCTTTTCTTCACTGCATTCTCTTAAAAAGAAAGAAGGATCACCATACCACATTACAAAAAGTTGCTTTTCTGCACGCGTAAATCCAACATAAAGCAAACGTCTTTCTTCTTCTATTGCCTCCTCCCCAACTGATCTTTTACTTGGTATCTGATCCGCATTACAACTCATTATTATTACTTTATTCCACTCAAGACCCTTTGAACCATGCAAGGTTGATAGGACTACTTTCTCTGGGCTGTATTCCTCGTCCTTCTTCCTAGGGCCTAATGACATTGCAGCAGCACGATTTATCATATTCATCCAACCAGTCTTTTCTGCCCACTGTTTACAAGTGTCTAAAGCAATTTTTGTTAAGGTTGCTGTACCTTTATTACTCCTCATCTTGATTGACGACGATTCCATCCATTTCGTAAGGTTGGCGAAACGTTTTGCTATCTCAACTTTATCAGAACTTTCCTGGGTAAAGCGCACGAAGTTTGAATGTAATGTTTTTGTTTCGAGAGAACTGTCCTCCGGGATGGCAAGGTCGCCAAAAGTAACTTTTCTTCCTCTCATACTCAATGCCACTTCATCCAAAACTGATTCCTGTTCTCCAAACAATGCCAATACTCTCTTCATTAAGCGAGGATCATTTGATTGTCGGAAAAAGGCCATAAGGCTTAACACATCGCTTGTTTCTTTTTCATCCCAGAATGATTTACCTCCGTAACGAATTACTGGCTGTTCGATCAAACTTTCTAGCTCATCCAAGTGAGCATTATTGCGGCTTAGAATTGCCCATCCATGTGGATCCTGATTTATAAGGCTTAAAATACCCTGTATCTGTTCCTCCATATCTACATATGAACGAAAAGTGACCTTTCCCCCTCCCTTTTTTGCCGAGCGTAACTCTTTGGCATAACGGTAAACATTCTTTCCTATCAGTGCTCCGGCCACCTCTAAAATTTCAGGTTCACACCTAAAGCATGTGTTTAAGTAAAATATGTTAGGTCTGAAGTGTTTTTCAAACTGTTGAAATATTTTGACTCCTCCTGAGGATCTGAAGGAGTAGATGGCCTGATCATCGTCTCCAACTATACTCGTATAGACTCCAGCTCTTGTATGCAATGCTATCCATGAGAATTGTATAGAGTCAGTATCCTGAACTTCGTCTACTATCAAATGTGTCAAATCTAACGTGCGCATTTTTCCCGAATGCATTTGACCGACAACAAATTTTGAAAGAGCATTGAGGTCCGCCACATGGTCTTTCTGGCATAACGCCTGATAGGTATTAAACAAATGGATCTGTTGTCTGTTATGCCGAACTGAAATCACATCCGTATCCATTTCTCTGCCGATAGCATCAATAACGAATTCAGCTTCAGCAAACTTCATCGTTACACCGGATTCTTTCAAAGCCCGGTGAATGACAGATCTCTGTGCTGGCCCTATCAACATCTTTCCCGGCCAGCGAATCATGTCCAGTTGCTTCTTAACGAGTCCGTGAAAAGTATCCACCAGCACCCGGTCAAGATCCTTCTTGCTCAATCGCTTTTGTAACTTTGCTGCAAGTGCGTTTGTTGCAGCGCGAGTAAAGGTCACCATCCCGATTCTTGCATATGGATACTTTTTGAGAATCGATATAACCGCTTCTATCATGGTGAACGATTTGCCTGATCCAGGCGCTGCTATCACCATATTGTTTGCGCTAGCATTCTCGATAACAGGTCTTTGCTCTTCTGTTGGCTTACCCATTTCAACCTCATTACTTCGTTTTAATAATTATACATTTTTATAAAAGCGCTTTTCTTGTGTACTGCTGGTTCTACTGGAAATCACTTTTTTTCCTTTTTTATGCAATCAGGTTGTTTGTGAAACGCGTGACTATGGAATAATGGTTCCATCTCCAAAAGACATTACAAAAAGGGCTTTAAATGAAACTTTTACGTTTAGTATCTCTGGTCTCTTCTGTCGTCATTGGTTTTTCCCTATCGGGTTGTGCCGGTGACACCGGCACTACGCCAGGCACCGCTCTGAATGCGTACAGTCACGGCCAGTACTGGCATGCTAATGCAAATGATTCTGTCGCCAAGAATGCCTATTCGTTTGCTGGTTTCGACGTTAATTTTAAGGAGCAAGAGGTTACTCCTGGAGGGGATGCCGACAACTTTCTTTCTAAGTATCTCATCAATAGTTCGATGGGCTACGTAACAGGCGGTCTAAAAGGTTTTGGGATCATGAGCCTCAGCTCTTTGTACAGTTCTTCTGACGCCGAATACATCCAGGTCAATCAATACCTAGTGTTCGTCCCCAATCCAAAAAAATTGCCTTACAATGATGAAAGTTTGGTACGTGAGGGAGCTAAGTATGTTTTTGAGCATACAAAAGCAACTCAGGCCTCATTTGGATACAACCCTGAAAAACAGAAAGCAGCTCTGGCCACATGTAAAATTGATATGGCAGTCGTCAATAAATGGAGTACCTGTGATCTGCCCTCTAAGCCTGATGCTGATGTTTTCCCTACAGATTCAATGTACAGCTTTCAGGCGATTCGCCCCGCAACAGGAACCGAAATTCCTGAGCTAAACCTTCCCGCTGGTGATTACGCTGTAATTCGTTATGTGTTCATCCCATTTAAAGGAAACGAAACAAGCGCTGATTTTTCGGGTATCATTTTCCGTTCTGATAGCCCAAATACAACAACTCCAGGGGGTGTTGCAGCCTCCATCAACGGAAAAGATTATTACCTCTTTACCGGTGAATACGGTAAAAAAGGCTTCCCAGAAAAAACATTGAAAGCCAAGTAATTAAAAAAGGGGCCTAACGGCCCCTTCTTCAATATTTCGGCAACTGCTTGCCCGTAACCGGATCCAGCGTAGTTGAACCTACCTCACATATGGCCGGTCGAGGTAAATAGCTACAATCTACATTTTCCTCTTTTATAGCCTGAGCATTTTCTTGTCTGGCCTTTATCATATTTTCTTCACCGCCCATTGCTTCCTTGGTACGTTCTGATGGAAGTTGATAGTTCTCATTCTGGAATGGTAAGTTTTCCACAATTGATTCTTCGGAGAATTTTGAATATTGATCAGGAACTTCTCCTACCTGAACTGCATCATTAATCCACTCCGTCAGATCAATTTTATCGAAATCCAGTTGCTGTATTTGCTTTATTGATAGCCCCACGCAATTAGAGGCGACAGGGTCTATTCCTAATTGCGGATAAGCTTGTTGCATAATAACGCGTGACAACATGGAATTATAACAGCACATGTCTGTTGCTTTTTTAACGCATTTCTTTGTGAAACCAACATTCAGATATTTGACGCATCGTTCCGTATCTAATGTAAAACAGGATTTTTGATTCTTATGAATAGAAGCTTCCATCTCTTTCTGGTCGCATGCTACCAACATTTCTAAAAGCATTTTAGTGACCTGATAGGCTGTATAAATCCAACCGATCACGTTTAATGCAAGCATAAAGTTTTGAACCGCAGCCGAGAAGACAACCTCTCCTCCGGTAGTAGCAACGTTCTTAAAGACAAAGTCACGAACTGTATCTGGTAGCAATTCGTAGGCTTTCTTCATTGCCATCTGCTTAAGCTGACCTATACCGAAGCTGGACATTGTTTCCTGTGCCAACTGGCCAGCACCTCCTGCCCCTCCAGAAGTTGCGGAAGACCCAACTGCCCTGCTTAGATTACCAGCGACGTTTTCATATACGCTCGTTAAGGAGCTCGTGACGTTGTTCCACATTTGCCCTACTGTTTTACCAGCTGATGCAGTCCACTCTCCGACCGCATTAGACATAGAAGCCCATGTACCTGTATCACCGCCGGTCCATTTTATTAGCTGAGCATTAACTCTGGTCCAGTTTGTGTTTCTGATCATAGATCCGGCAAGCATGATACCTTCAAGTGCTCCTGCGGTTCCCTGTGGTGCTTCGCAGCAGTCCGTCTTTGCCAGGCCATTTACAAAGCCTACTGAACGACCACACCATTCAGGTTTTCCTTCAAAGACGGAACATGAATTGGCATCGTTAGGGTCTTCGCATTTGGCTTCGCCCTGCATGTACTGAACCATGTTTGAATAAGCCGCAACTTTTCCAAAATCGTTGTTCTCTTCCTTTGGCCCAGTTTCGCATGTTCCACCTGAACATGGGATCATGCCAACACAGGCATTTGTAGAAGATTCAACCTCCCGAACTACATCCTTCCCTCTGTCACAGGTGTATTTCTGTTCATACATGTAGCAACTGTTAGTGCCCTCATCGAACCAACCCTCTGCACATGTTTGTTTATCGAGTACACATGCTGCATCATTTTTATAAGCACTACATGCATCAGGCATACTCTTTATTTCTTCATAGTTGTAACAGAGGTCCTTTCCATTAGCGTCTTTCATAATTTTTCCACTAGCGTCATAAGAGCAAATTTTGTCTTTGGCCAATGGATCACAAAAGTAGCCTTCAAGGTTTGTCTTCCAGGTAAGAAATCCTTTATCACCTTCATACAGAGGCTTTGCCAATGAAAGCACGCTTTCCGGAAGCCGTTTTGTGCCAACATCCATATCTTTAAACCGATCGAAACGGCAGAATGTATTCGGAGCTTGTACAGCATCGTAACAACCAGCTGGTTCCTGGACGTGCTTATCTTCGAGCTTCATATTTTCAAAAGTCAGCTCAACCTCAAAATACCCTTCACCCTTCCCACCAACCCATACTCTGGATGCCATTGTCACTTCTCGATCAGGCTCCTCATACACCGATTTTCTGACCTTATCAGTCACATCGTAAACCTTGTCGAGTTTCCACGATTTTTTTAACTCCCAAGATCCCTTAGGAGCCGGATAGTCACTTTCTCGATATGCACCATCTATGTGAGCAAAAATCTGCGTGCCATCAAGTGTTACCCGCATGTGGTCATCCCACTCCGCGTTAACAATCTTTGCTGAGGCCAATTTTGCATCCGGATGGAATTTTAATGTCAGTTCGTTATCATATACCCCGTCACTCCAGTAGTTGTCATCACGGCGACCAAACCATATACGCACACAATTATCGCCGCACATCGACATGTCTCCGTTTCCGCCTGAAATGTAAACAGGGACTGAAAAATCACGGGTTATCGTGCAGCTGCTGAAGTTATCTTGCTTAGGCGAGTTACAGTAGAACTCTTTGTAATCAGGATAGTGTGTGGTTACTGTTTTTTTAGAGGTCTCAACATTACAGTTCTGAAGCCAGTTTCCAGTACCAGCAACAGCATTTGTTATCTCATTTCTCCCCGCAGTAAACATGGGATCGTTAGGCTTTATAGATGATGCCGGGTTGTCCTTGTTAGCATTTACGAGGGTGCGGTAGGCAACGCCATCATAACTTTGAGCATCAAATAACTGGCTTTTCCGATTCTTTATATCGTTTACAAAGCCATCCTCATCCCCATAACGATCTGCGGCATTGAACTTAATATCGCTGTGCTTTTGCTCTGAGCTGAAAATCTCTCCGGTATTTGTTTTGGTTCCAGGAGTAGTATTGGGATTACTGCTTATACCAATGTTGCCATTAGCATCCCGAGAGAGCAGCTTTGCCCCTTCCTTGGTATAGTTTGAATTGATTGTCCCTCCAGACATACTCGGCAGTTGTACGGCGCTACCAATGGACTTTCCATCGGATGCGGCATTTTTCATGACACTTTCATTTGAGTTCCCTGCCCCATACTTTCCGAGATTAAGATTAGCGGATTCGGCTTTACCCACGTATTTCTCGGTGATCTTCCCACTGACATTCTCGCCTGAATCCGCATTCTTGTACTTCTCAACAATGTCCTGAGCACTGGTTGTCGCATTGCGATTTGCGTTAGGATTAGCAAGATTAAAGTTACTTTCGAGCTGGTCAAATATAGCGTCTGCCGCATAAATACGAGGAGTCATTACCATATTTATGAGAGAGATATAAAAAGCCCAACTCATAGTATTGGCAATCATTGATGCAATAATAGTTGAAGCTATCGTTTTTCTAAGTTTCATTATTTTTACCCTTAGAAATCAAGCGCCTGGTATATATCTGACGCAACAGTCATTGTAACGCCACAACATATAGACATAATTATCATTGCCTATTTTTTTGCGCCCACCTTTAAGGGTTGACCAGTCATGTACCGAATCACCAAGACGATGACAGCAATCCGGCCCTTTCGCCTCAGGAGTTGGGAAAAGCATTGAAAGCCGATACTGGGAACGAGGTGTAAAGTATTCCCACGTTTTCTCACACATTGCGTCTGCTCCCATCGTTCGCATCAGCATTCCCTGGCGATGTAGTTTAGTCAGAAGACGCTGGGTTATCAGTGAACTCGTCCTTACAGCGTCATCATTTGCGTAAATGTGGCCGGTTAATGGATAAAGGTTGCCATCGCATCCGGCACAAAAGTATGCAGCGAGATTATCCTTTCCTGCTGTTACTGCTACACAGTCAGCAGCGCACACCATTGAGGCAATTGGGTTTGCAAAAACTACTGCCTCTGGATTCAGGACGAGTGTAAGCAGATCACTTTCCCACATAGGGTCCACTTCGCTTATATAGGTCAGGCTGGCATCTATATAGGGTTCAGCAGTGCACTCGCCAATAATCAGTAATTTGAGCATTGTCATGATTGGGAACTCCCAAAGATGAACATCGTAAAATCCGGCTTCAGTTGCTGTCATTGGCTGATTTGTGTTGCTTTTACCAATATCAAACTGCGATTTTTGAAGCATCGTGCCTTCAAGAAAGGGGCTGCACCAGGGGCTCTTTACAACTTCAACAATCTTCACCGGCTGAAAGAAGCTCAATTGCCAACCTATTTCCGGTACGCCGTTCTGATCTGTGCAGTAGCAACCCGGACGTGAAGGAGCAGCGCCTTCTGGAGCTGCCCCTATGCCCATTATCCTCATGGGAAAAATGCAGCTCCAACAGATATTCTTAATCAAGCCCTGCCACACTCCAGCTGACTGACACATAGCCCCAGGGACTCCAGCATCTGCTGCCATAGCCATACCCGGTATAGAAAGCGAAAGCATAACTGCTACAATGAACTCTAAAAGTAACTTTTTGAATTTTTTCACCATCATGCTCACTTGGATGTAATAAATGTTGCAACACTTTCGATATAGTCGACGGCTTTGGTAAAATAACTTCTCATCTGGTCCGGATAATTTAGCGTCAGCCATGTTGCAAAGAGAGCGCCTATAATAAATCCGAGTTTCATCTTATTTTTCCTCTGAAAGATTTGGGGCTCCGATACCACGGACTTCTGCCTCGCTAAACAGGGTGATCCGGAATTTATCTTGGTCAGTAGTTATAAGCGCAGGTGTGTTTTTAATCTGAAAGCGTGAGATGATCTGTTCGTTAACTTTAAACACCTTACCGTTAAATTTTTCACGTAAATCATTTAGGTGATCCCATCCATTATCTTTTTGGATACGGGTAAACATTGGCATTACTTTTCCACTACCCAGACGTTGTCGATACTGCTGCTCAGCCCATACCAGCTGGCCCGGATTGAGTGGATCGAAAATTATCATCGTCAGGTTTTGAGGAAATCTCGAAAGTGGATTAATCAACTCACCGGCGGAAGCTATTACACGGCCCTGCTTATCTTTTACGTCCTGAGTGACCCTCACTGTAGGGTCAATTAAAAATTCTTTGTGTTCCTGGGCAGGAGGGAGGTCGACCATCCATTGATTTTTCCATGTGTCAGAAACGGCCCTTTTTTTTGCACCTTCCCAGGGCTTTGTTGAATAAATCGAACTTTTGCTGAGTTGAAGGATCAGATCACGTATCTTCCCGACAACGCAGACCGTTCCGTGGCAAAGCAAAAGTTCAAAATCACCAACTGGCCCACCTACAATAAAGCCCTCATCAACCGTGGCTCCATAACTTTCTGGCTGGATGATGAAGCTATTCAGGCCTGGTATGAGTCAGCAACACCTTCTTCACGAGGCAGACCTCAGCGCTATTCTGACCTTGCCATCACGACTGTGCTGGTCATTAAACGCGTATTCAGGCTGACCCTGCGCGCTGCGCAGGGCTTTATTGATTCCATTTTTTCTCTGATGAACGTTCCGCTACGCTGCCCGGATTACAGCTGTGTCAGCAGGCGGGCAAAGTCGGTTAACGTCAGTTTCAAAACGCCCACCCGGGGTGAAATCGCACACCTGGTAATTGATTCCACCGGGCTGAAGGTCTTCGGTGAAGGCGAGTGGAAAGTCAAAAAGCATGGCCAGGAACGCCGCCGTATCTGGCGTAAGCTGCATCTCGCCGTTGACAGTAAAACACATGAAATCATCTGCGCTGACCTGTCGCTGAACAATGTGACGGACTCAGAAGCCTTCCCGGGTCTTATCCGGCAGACTCACAGAAAAATCAGGGCAGCATCGGCAGACGGCGCTTACGACACCCGGCTCTGTCACGATGAACTGCGGCGTAAGAAAATCAGCGCGCTTATCCCTCCCCGAAAAGGTGCGGGTTACTGGCCCGGTGAATATGCAGACCGTAACCGTGCAGTGGCTAATCAGCGAATGACCGGGAGTAATGCGCGGTGGAAATGGACAACAGATTACAACCGTCGCTCGATAGCGGAAACGGCGATGTACCGGGTAAAACAGCTGTTCGGGGGTTCACTGACGCTGCGTGACTACGATGGTCAGGTTGCGGAGGCTATGGCCCTGGTACGAGCGCTGAACAAAATGACGAAAGCAGGTATGCCTGAAAGCGTGCGTATTGCCTGAAAACACAACCCGCTACGGGGGAGACTTACCCGAAATCTGATTTATTCAACAAAGCCCCTTCCCAGTCATATTTTTGTGCACGTTCTTCCAGTTCTTTAATGATGCTCTTTTCTTCAACGGGATAAGTGGTACCAGCAACCGGGAAAATATCCTGATCGGGTTTTTTAGCAAGTTCTCGCTGAAAAAACTCAACGTTGAAGGAGCCTACCATTTTTGCAAAACGAGCTTGCTCCCTAGAAATAATTGTCGGTACTTGAGTTACTTGATACTGACTGAAGCTATCAGGATCAATTGTAATCAAAGGAGATTCAAATTTTCCTTTGACAATCATTTGGTTTATTGCTGCCTGTGTCTCTGGTAGCCGAGTAGTTCCTTTCTTTAGACCATTGAAAACTACACGAGCTTTATGCTCTGAGGCCGTACGTAGAAGGTCTTCCAGTACATAATCCGGCAAGCTAAATGAAGCAAAGATCGTTATTCCATTTTCAGTTGATAGTGCTTCTTCACGTGTGCTATCCATTTTTCTTTCGAAGTCAGCAGCTGTGATGCCCGAGGAACCAAACAATTTTTCGATATTTTTAGATTGTCCTCGCATGACTTCCGGCTTATTTTCCGCAGCTTTCAGAGCCGCTTCATTAAGGCTGGCGTTTTCTTGAATTTCATCACGTCTTCTAATTATATCGTTGACAGCTTCAGAGTTATTACTTTGGGCCCTGATAGCCTGGGTATGGTCTATAACTGCTTGAACACTATCCGCATTCATACCGGGGACGTAACCACGGTTTATTTGCTTGCTCAGGTCCTGGTTTTTTTGGAGTGCTTCAGCTTGCGCTATGTACTTCTGCACATCTGGTGATTTTAGCGTAGCATCAAGGCTAAGAGCCCCATCTGGCTGCTGTGCACCTTTAGCCTGTGCCCCAAGCCCTTTTGCTTGCTGAGCGATTAGGTCAGCATCATGTTGATACTCAGTGCTTGCATTTGTATTACTTAAAACTGCACATAACGCAAGTCCAGGAAGTATTGGTAAATATTTTTTATTTACATTAAAAGATCGCATATGTTTTCCCAATTACTGAATTCAGCTTTACTGTTCCCCAAAAACGGGAATCCCATGAGTGATCGGTTTGCCCAATTAGGAAAACTTCGCCTTCAGGAATTATCAATTCTTTTTCAATCAAAATGGACGGAATATTGTATTTCTTCGAAATACGACGTGCATTAGCTTCAAAAAATTTGTCCCCGTTATAAACCCCATCCATTGTTACTTTAAGTTTGTCACCGCCCACACCGGCAACAATTTTTATGACTCGTTCATTTTCTGGGATAAAACGTACCGATTTCGGCATGTTAAATGCTATGAGTTCACCAGTTTTAATACTTTTATCCGAATGATCAATCATATAAAAATCAGCAGGCAGGCACCCATTCAATAAACCGTATCCAAATGTATAACGGGTGAAAAAGACACACATAACGAGAATCAGCAATAAAATATTAAGGGGGACATACCAATCCAGTATAAGCAGCCCTCTCTTTTTAGGTATGTAGTCGCTCATATTTTTCTCACTGGCACTGAAGAATATTTTTACTAGGCAGATGCACCTCTATCCAAGTAACTATTATCCATGTTTTTCAACGCTCGGAAGTCTGCAAACTAACCTAATATTCACCTATAAGAATGTTAATTCCTCAGCATGTATACGCAGCTTTGTTAGCGGCCATGAAAGATGCCTTTGGAGCAAAGTTACTTTCCGACATTAATTTTTCAAAGGTCCAATTATTGGGTATAAAAAAGCCGGGACATAATGTCCCGGCTTTATATTTAAAAATTAACTACTCACTGCTTGGTATTGATACAGTGTTTTCAGACTTACTTGCCTCTTCAGCCGGTCCGAAAACTGTCACGTGCTGTGTTGCAAAGTCTCCACTATCATCATAAGCAATTACTTTTATGTCCTGCTTACCACGGTTAAGGTTTTTAGAAAGTGTAGCCGTACTACCGAAAACGTTCCTTAATTCGCCGTTGATGAACCATTCATATCTAACCATTTTTCCATCAGTATCATCACATTTATTGGTAAAGCTCCAGCTTAGGTTGGTTTCCGTGTAGCTCAATGTACAATTAGGCACTGCGTTTTTAACGACATCAAACTCAACAGATGCTGAACCTCTCTGTCCAAGTTTACTAACAACATCAATTGTAATCTCGTATTTCTTTTCTTTTAAACCCGAGATCAGTTGAGCCCAATAATTTTTGCCGCTGGGTATTACTTCACCGTTCACCTTGTATGTGACCGTATCTATCGAGTCCGCCGAATGAAATAGCTTGATGTTTGACCTTAAGGTTACATCGAGTGGAGCTCTCATATATTTGTTAGAGAACTTGGGTGTCATCTCAACGTTCATTGGCGTTTGTTCATCGACAACAAAGGTATTTTCGATACGCTGTTCATTGTTTCGGTTATCTTTGAAAACAACCATCAATGTATATTTGCCAGGATTTTCAATTGTAAATTCTTTGGTGTCACCTTCATCTTTAGTGATTACCAGATTCTCTTTGTCGTAGATCCATTCACGGGAATAAGTAACACCAGGATAGTCTCCATCCTTAATACCGCTCAACGCAACGCGTAGGGTGGTCGGTGCCATGTCGTATTTAAGTTTGGAGCTTATTTTCATCTCGGGAAATTTATAAACCCACGATTTGACAGAAACTCTACGGGTAGAAACCGTATTCTCCTTATTGTCCGCTAACCATGCACTGTATTCAAAAGCAGCATATCCCTGTTTATCCAACATTTGCTCAGTAAGGGTAACAGACAGTGAAGAGCCCTTAAATGTCTGGCCATCCGGTGTTTTCCATTCTTCAACTACGTTATTACCATTCTGGTACTTACTGTTAGGGTTCGTGAACTTACCTTCCAAAGTAACTTTTTGACCAACCTCTACCTTTGAAACCCCCGTTACCGAGACAGAAAGGCGCTTGGGTTTTGCGGCTGCCAACCGAGCAGACGTTTCCTTCCATGAAGACTCCTCTGCCAGTTCATCGGAATCAAGGTAACGCATCCGGGCATAAATCGTAGACGGTAGGGTATCAGCTGAAGCCACAGTGTAAGTTGTATCTCCCTGCACCCAGTTGACTTTATCCTCTGACCAGAGAACCTCAGCGGTGCCTGCTGGTATAGGTTCATCGTTATCAAGCAGGGTTACAGGTATATCTGAGCCCTGAAGAATGTCTGTAACATCTATACTGAGCTTAGGCTGCTTGTAGGTAACTACCGTTAAGGCATCTGTGTAGGAAATCTTGGATGTGAATTTATTAGTCATTTTTGCCCTATAAAGCCACTTTCCTACTTCTGTCTTTTTGATACTTACACTTCTCTTTCCGGTCATGTCGGAAAGCATGGTCCAGGTTTGACCATTATCAGAGGACTGCTGCCATTCGGTGGGGGCGAGTGCATCAGAGTTAGCCGTACTGGCAGATTTGAAGCTTACCAGAGTACTAAGTGGGATCCTTCCGATAATAAGGCTTTTCGACAGGTTACCCTCCAGTTCCTCACCTTTATAGATTCGAATGCCTACAGCACTGGTCTCACGTTTCATTTCAAAATCAGAGAATGGCGATCTGACCTTAGCCACACCAACCAGACGCATATTACCCAGATCCATATTTTCAATTTTAATCTTGGTTTCGACAATGCCCGCATCATTGACCGGCAATGCTTCAGTCAGCGCAGTTCTTTCGTATGTAGTTTTATAACGGCCTGTTTCTGGATCTTTGCCGTATACACTTTTTTGAGAGTATATCGTGACGTCCCATTCTCCCATTGTTTTACGGTCAAATGCACTTTTACGTGTGGAGTTGTTATAACGCCCCACTGTTACCTTTAAGGGCACTTCAAGAGATGTGGCTGTTTTTTTGTCATCCACTTCCATCGATGCTCGAATATTGAAATCAGGCACCGTATATACGTTGAGGGTGTCTGTAGTTCTTAATTCTGGATCCTTTGAGTATTCTACAGCTATGTCAAAGACGTTCTTTGTCCACAATGGTGCAGCAGCAACCTTGACCCTTTGTACAAAGGTCGTTGCATCGTTGTTTGAGGAACGATTTTTAAATGACGTTTTGACAGCCTCAGAGCCGTTTTGAGAGACGATCATCGTAACGTCAGCTGGTACCACCTTCGCTAATATTCGAGCGGCCTCCCCCCCGGTCGTATAAGCCAGAGCAGTGTTCGGATTGATGCCTGCTATGACTTTATTCTTTTTGTAAGAGATGATCGGGTTGTATGGTAATTGTGTGGTCAGAGTACGGCGATTCCTTGCGGAAACCGCTTTAGAGCCCTTCCCGTTAATCATATAGACTTGATAGTCGAGCAGATTCTCACCTGTTTTATTAAAGAATCCAGTTAGACCCGGGGTACGTCCTTTAAAATAGAACTCCAACCCATCAGGGACATTGTTCCACTGAGGGTAGCATGCTGTAACATCTGATTTTTCCCCATACCAGGCGAGGTAAGCATTCGCATTTTCCTCTGTGGTAAACAGAGTGCATTTATCACCAGCTGTTTGACTAAGCAGGTCCGTATACTGACGTACGCGCGAGTAAAGAGTTACGTTTTTTTCCAGATTCTTAAGAGTGAATCCAGTAGGTTGATAAGTGAACACGGTACTGAAATTTACGTTTTTTCCATAAAGGTTTTCAGCCACCACAGTAATCTCGTGATCCGAATTAACTGCTAAATCGTCTCCAACCGGCAGGTAGTAAATACCTTTATAATTTGTAGGTGTTAACGAAACTACTTTGTTGTCTATTGTTACTGATTTTATGTCAGCAACCCCAGCCTGCCCCTGGAAAGCTGCAACGATAATCTCGTTCAGGAAGTATACGGGTGCTCGTTTAGTTAATACCTGCCCATCTTTGAGAACCATAAGCGTTGGGTTATCAGACAGCATCAGTTTGCTTTCAGGCTCAGTGTACGTAGAAGAGTTTTTGCTCGTATTTTCTACTGTAAAAGTCGCTGCGTAGGACCCGTTTATAAGATCCGTTAAGTCAAAGATATAGAGGTACTCATCACCGACTTTTTGAGGTCCACTTACCGGCTGTAAAGTTCTACGTAAAGGGGTTGCCCAGGACTGTTTGAAATCAATCTCAGTGCCATCATCTAAAGTCACTTTAGTCGTCGGCTTAAACACGCCATCCGGAGTCATAGTGAGCGACATAGCTGTTGGGAGCCACCATTCACCTTCTGTTTCTTGCTGGGGTACCTTAACGGCCACAGCAACGGTTTTGGCTCCGGTATAGATGTCCTGGCCACCTACTTTGATTGTTTTAGCCTCATCGGTAAAATTCCAAAGTGTATGGTCTACTACAGGAGGCCGATAATCCCAGTTAACAACAAGCTTTTTGGATTCAGGAGGTGCGAAATAATTATTCTTAGAGTTTGCTGTAATTGTGATATCACGTGAACCCAAAAGTTCATCTGTATCACTGGCCTTAATGCTTCCAACTTCAATGGTACAGGAAGTTCCGCCAATAGGTACTTCACAGGCGGAGCCTGAACCTATTGAGATGTATTGAATATAATTGCGGGGTTCAACAGAAACAGCGATATCTTTGATCGCTTCATCCTTTAAATACGATTTGAAAGAAAAGCCGTCATAGACTAATCCGTTCAGGGATGATTTAAGACCGGTGATAGTTGGTTTTACCGGTGCCACACTTTTGATTGAATATTCACCTTTTACTATTTCAACTTTTTTCCGTTCAGAACCAGAGAAGTAAGAAATCTTGTAAGGTAGTTTTAAATCACCGGTGGTGTTGGGAACGCCTGAAAGAGTGAAGCCGTTAGAAGTTAATCCCAAGGTATTGGGTAACCACTCAAAAAAACAAACGAGGTTATCAACAGAGGAAGTCGCTCGATCATCAACCGTTACATTACAGGCTGTGCCTGCACCTGAGGCAGTGATAGTGTTAGAATTAACGTATGCAACAAAGTCGCCCGGCCCCGGGTCAAAGGATACGGCTGGCAAATCAGCCTGTAGCTTTCCTGAAATCATAATCGCTTCAGCATAGACCGCTTTAATCGGAGCAATTAAAGAAAACAACAGGGCTAAACCTAAACCTGATTTTCTCATGACGAATACCTGTTTTTCTGAGCAAAATTAAACTCACTTTACGATGAAAAACAGAAATATCCGTTCGTATAACATTTAAAAAAACCTGTATTTTTCCGTATATTCCGTATGTTAATGCGCTATTTTGAATTCTTGGCTTCAGATAAGCGAAGCGCGGTAATTATAGACTCGGAGCTTACCCAGGGCGTTTTTTGAGCAAGATATCCAAGTATGTAGAGGCCAATTTTAACGCAATCCATTTGTGAGACGGGGACCATGTGCATGAAGGGTTTTAAGCCATCTTTATCGACTGGAACTATCCCTGCGGATAACAACAAACCGCCCCTCTCGTTTGGGGTAACGCTTATATTTTTGTATACGACGTGGCCATGATGTGAGGTTTTCCTCTTATCAATCTTTAAAGTATGCATGATTCTAAGAAATACAGATGCCATCTGCATAACTTCATTCGTCGACAATTTTAGAAGTACAGAACGGTTTGAGCCCCAGTCATAATCTTTTTTTGCGTTCCTTGGAGCGACGTGCAATGTAAGATAATAATTATCAATCTCATTTGAAAAAGGTGAAGGTTTTGATGAGCTAACATCTTCATTGTTCATCTCAATGACAAGGGCTGCATCCTGACCAAATGCTTTAACATTATGGTTTTTAAGAGCGAAGTCTGAAGTTGCCATATAAAAAGTCACTTTTGATAAAACCACATACCGCCTAATGATTCATCATCGGCAAGATGCTTGAAATTTGATAGTGTAAATCCTGTTTTGGTTTCAGAAATCACCAGGCTGTAAGATGCCGTATGTACAAGGCGAGAATTGTTTAGATCAAGATCATCACAAAAACCAGGGCTTTTGACGGGGTCAGCCTTTTCAACAAAAGTTACTTTTGAAGCGATGCCGTTGATCACGATTTTCTCGTTATCAGCAATTTTAATGTTTAAAGAAGGCGAGCTTTTATCACATGGCAGGAAGAGTGATGTCTTTTTAAATGTGTTTCCAGTGAAGTCCAAAAGGTCAGGTTTAACCGGAACATTGTTTAGGATTTTATAAACTCCAGCAAATGCACATAACACAACAAAACCAGATAAAACATATCTAATCTTAGACTTCATCCCCCAGTTCCTCTCCTAAAAGTTTTAACGCGCTTACGCACATAAGCCTCAACTGATACAGTAAGTTATCAGCGGTTATTCCACCAACGAAGGTAACTGTACGTCGTATTGATGCTCCGCCAGGCTCGCACTGGATATGGCCAATACCAGAATCACGGAGGAAGTCATTTTCTGCACTTACAAGGTCTGACTCTACAGGTGGAATGATAACTTCAATGAGTATTGTATCAACTGGGGCCCACTCCCAATCGAACTTAAGAGAGGAAATTGGGGATATAGAAACAAGAAGCTCATCAATATTAAAAATTACGGGTTTTATTCCCATAACCTCAGACTGAATGAAGTGGCTTTCTACCATAACTACCGGAAACTCTGAAATAGTCAGAACTCCGATTAACTGGTCTCGGCGTAAACCATGTATTAGTGAGTTGCGAGATAGCATTCGATCAGCCTTTATTATAATAATCAATCATTTGGGACAAGGACAAAAGGGATTACAGAAACGAAGATTCTACATGAACATCGTTGTCAGTGACCTTAGGTCCATCGGGTATAAGGGTATCAAAAAATCCTTACATAACCATTAAACCACAAAGACTTTTTACGTAAAATAATAATTAAGTACCAGATTTATTAAGATAATTCTTAGGTTTTTTACAAATTTAGGAAAAATCCGCACTTCCTGTAACAGCATCCAAATTAACCTAAAATACCGTTTCATTAACAGTAATTTTACAGATTCAGCTGAAGCCTGAGTTTATTATAACAAAAAAAAGGCCAGCAAGTATGCTGGCTTTCCTGGTAAGACAAGTTGAACTCAGAAGTCGATTGTACTGTCTCTCACCTATCTTGCCAAAGTCGCTAGTCGCTTGTTTGCCTTAGCTTTAGATTTTATGCTTATGGAGGCGGTTTGATTTTCATCCGATACTTTTTCTAGCACTGGCACCACAGAGGAAATGGACTTTTCTTTTGAAATTTTGGATGCACCTGGGCTTTGTTGAATAAATCAGATTTCGGGTAAGTCTCCCCCGTAGCGGGTTGTGTTTTCAGGCAATACGCACGCTTTCAGGCATACCTGCTTTCGTCATTTTGTTCAGCGCTCGTACCAGGGCCATAGCCTCCGCAACCTGACCATCGTAGTCACGCAGCGTCAGTGAACCCCCGAACAGCTGTTTTACCCGGTACATCGCCGTTTCCGCTATCGAGCGACGGTTGTAATCTGTTGTCCATTTCCACCGCGCATTACTCCCGGTCATTCGCTGATTAGCCACTGCACGGTTACGGTCTGCATATTCACCGGGCCAGTAACCCGCACCTTTTCGGGGAGGGATAAGCGCGCTGATTTTCTTACGCCGCAGTTCATCGTGACAGAGCCGGGTGTCGTAAGCGCCGTCTGCCGATGCTGCCCTGATTTTTCTGTGAGTCTGCCGGATAAGACCCGGGAAGGCTTCTGAGTCCGTCACATTGTTCAGCGACAGGTCAGCGCAGATGATTTCATGTGTTTTACTGTCAACGGCGAGATGCAGCTTACGCCAGATACGGCGGCGTTCCTGGCCATGCTTTTTGACTTTCCACTCGCCTTCACCGAAGACCTTCAGCCCGGTGGAATCAATTACCAGGTGTGCGATTTCACCCCGGGTGGGCGTTTTGAAACTGACGTTAACCGACTTTGCCCGCCTGCTGACACAGCTGTAATCCGGGCAGCGTAGCGGAACGTTCATCAGAGAAAAAATGGAATCAATAAAGCCCTGCGCAGCGCGCAGGGTCAGCCTGAATACGCGTTTAATGACCAGCACAGTCGTGATGGCAAGGTCAGAATAGCGCTGAGGTCTGCCTCGTGAAGAAGGTGTTGCTGACTCATACCAGGCCTGAATAGCTTCATCATCCAGCCAGAAAGTTATGGAGCCACGGTTGATGAGGGCTTTATTGTAGGTGGGCCAGTTGGTGATTTTGAACTTTTGCTTTGCCACGGAACGGTCTGCGTTGTCGGGAAGATGCGTGATCTGATCCTTCAACTCAGCAAAAGTTCGATTTATTCAACAAAGCCATGCACCTGAAGAAAGTGGGCTTTCAGATGGTATAGAGGTATCGCTTCCCTCATTTTCAATCTTCACACCAAAGCAGGCATGTTCC
This sequence comes from Citrobacter sp. B72, assembly GCF_016894305.1. Lineage (NCBI taxonomy): Bacteria > Pseudomonadati > Pseudomonadota > Gammaproteobacteria > Enterobacterales > Enterobacteriaceae > Citrobacter > Citrobacter sp. B72. Next base: position 22,298 of record NZ_CP069802.1, on the reverse strand, counting down.
TTTTGTACAAGGAAGGTTTCTTTTACAGAAACAGAATCCTGCTTTGAATTATCTAATTGTAGAGGTGTTAAATACTCCTTAAACTTTTGATCTAAGACATTCTCTAGCAATACATTAATAGGAGGCTTAGGTTCAGTATCTATAGTATTTCCATCATTCAGAAACCTATTAAGATCTGCAAGTGTTAATCTTTCGTTTAAACCATTTATAAAATTTGCCAAGTCAGGAAATAAATTATTTAATACCAACCCGGTACTAATAGCCGACCTAATTAAATCCAGTTGGTCACCCCTATGACAAAGTTCTGTTTTTTTCAAGAAACTATAAACATAGGGTGCTTTTCTTTCGGATATCCAGAAAGACCGGATCTGAATCCGGTCGTTATCTGCCTTATTTGAGATAGGGTATTTAGCCATGTTCTAGCTCATTATTCTGAATAAATAGTATCAGCAATTGCCAAAGATAATGCGAACTGCGGATTGTCTACCATGATAACTTTAGCCGTTTCAAAATGTTTACGAATAGCTGTTTCGATGAGATATGAACCTCCCCCAACAAGGAAAACATTATGAGGCCTCTCTTCGACTTGTGTAACCGCTCTGATTACTTTACTTTGCAACTTCTGTACCGCAGAGTTTACCGCATCAAAAACACCGTCACGCTTGTCCTCTGCAACCTTCAAAGCTGATTTATCATGACGATTATCAACAAGATGATGAATGTAAGCATTACTCGTATTCAGTTTCTCAGATTCAAGATACCTGCTGATCTCATCGTAAACAATAGAACAACCAATACGGTCAAAACCTTTTACTTTCGAAATCTGTTCTAATTGCCCAGTAATACTTGCAACATCAAGAGTAGTACCACCAAGATCAATTACCAAACTTGATTCAAATGAAGCAATATCCTCAATTTCATCTGCCCGGGTCACAGCTGGTAAAGATTCAGGGAAAACAGTCACAGACAAAACGTTAAAAGAATAGCGTTTACCGTCAAGATAACGCTCTACTGGTTTCATCAGATTATCTTTTTTTCTCTGAATATTTTCAATATTCGTTTCCCCTAAAGCAGTATAGAACTGGCTAAGTGGTAAAGTAACAAAGAGGTGAACATCCTGAGGAACTAAACCAGAAGCATGAAGTGCATGGTGAACATTTAACCGGCTAATTTCATCGTATTGGTGAGATACATCAGTCGATTCCAGTGAGTTACTAGATTCGCTGTGATGCGAAAACCTTTCCAGCCCATCAATAAGATAGTTAAAAGGATTGAGACCCTCATGGCGAACACGGAAATCTGGAACAAAACTATTTTGTGTAAGCAAGGGAACTAATTCGTTTCTTTCATTAAGACAAACCAGTTTTGCAGCTTTACTTCCATCATCGACAACGATTTTTAAAGCTTCAGTGATATCCTGCACTGATGGTGAAACAGGACTTTCAGATTTTAATAGTTCAGCCATAAAAACTCTCTTTTATTAATAGGACCATATTAGATATTAACTTTATACATTAATGGTGACCTATTATCAACATTAACACTATTAAAAAAATACGTAAGTCTATGTTATTTCAGCATCCTTCCATTTTAAATACCTTACCGTTAAATTTCCTGTATTCATGTATTAACCATGTTTATAAAGGAGCCAATTATAATCAGAAAGTTACTTTGCATCCTAAGTATGAACTGTTTGAGAGCCAGGACTGGGGCCTTTACCTGTAAGTAACAAAGGTCCTTAGGCTTAGAATCCAAAATGACGCCTTTTTGTAAAAAAATCATAGTTCGAAATACCGTATCATCGATGTAAACATACGTAGAGGAATTTATGGCAGCTGAGCACGTCCAAACTATAGACCTTACAAACTTCTCCGGAAGGATTTTCTTTCTGGCAGATCCTCATGGACATTACTCTGCGCTGTGCAACTTGATCCAATCAGTTACAAAGCCAGAAGAAGAGATAGTAATTTTCTCTACTGGAAATTTGTTTGACTATGGGCCGGAACCCATAGAATTGATGAAGGCGATAAACAGTGGCTTTTTCGATGGACGTTTTGTGAGGCATTTCTCAGCTGCCGGAGCCGGAGAAGAAATGTTAAAAAAATTGTTACCATTAAACAAAGACCGGAGAACATTTTACCCCAGCACATACCTCAATGAGAGATGGTGTGTAATGGGCGGAAAGTGGCATAAAGCTGTGAATCGTTACTATTTAGAGGAAGAGGTAAAAAAACTTCTTAATACCCAGCTTGGTACGATGATGCAGATTTTACTAAAAGGCGATATAAAAATTGGGGTTTGCCCTTCTGATTACGCCCCTATCCGCACATCATTCACTGATACTTATAATGCGCTTCAAGCATTCAACTATGCCAATGTGAATATTTTTCAGAGCCAGTTTCTATTCGGTATGGACCATGCCGTAATACCAATGATGATAAATGACGTCAACCTTATGGTCCTAGGTAGGAATCCTGTAAACAGCATTCGAAAAGCCCATGGTCGTACTCAAAACAATCTTCCAGTACTGATCGGTAATTGTTTGCATATAAATACTGGATCACTCTATATGTCAAAATTAGAAGACCAGGTAATAGTTGCTCCGGGTATACCGCAAACTGACTCACCAGCACTTACATTAGTAGAAATAATCATGAAGAACAATCCAGTTTTATTGTGTCATCAGCTAATACAAACAACAAACAAGTTTTATTCACTTAAAACCTATCCTTTAGAACTCGATTCGATTGAAAACAACATTGAGGTAACAAGATGAAGATAAATTGGAAGATTATCTCAATTTCAACATTACTTTTGCATCTTCACGCAGCAGCTGCACCACATCAAGAGAAAGAGCATAGAAAAGATGCTTTTTCTTCTGCCGCACAGAAAAGTGATTCACTTATATCTGCTAAAGCGGAGCTTATAAACGGAAGGTGGTTTATAAATGGTAAATATAGGCCTGTTCTAAAGACCAGCATGACCAAAACCAATTTCTTAGAAATCATGAATGTTTCAAATAAAGAATCACTTTTTATTGTGATACCAAAACTTGAGTATAATATCATTGCCAAAAATAAAATCTTACTAAATGAAAAAATTGCATTAAGCGAAGGCACATCCGGAAAAAGCATTGTTTGGGTCGAGCCAAAATCAAGTCTAACTATATCGTTTATAAATGACCTTGCTAATACGCCCCTTCAGGCTATCGTTTCGATCACAAGAAACAACAAAGATATAATTGCCATCTTTGGACCGGATCAGGGTAAAGGGTTTACTCTTCCCGGAAATACGTCTAATGATCAAGTGTCCGTTCCTGACTATTCTGACCTAAATATAAAAAAACTTAACATACCTCAAAGTGTTGGTAATCCAGTAACCATCAATCCTAAAGAGAAGAATTACCTCTTAGTTGGACAAGGAAAATATGAAATCTTATCTCTTCCTAAATATCAACATTTAGTATTTTCTGAACCCGTTTATATTGAGAAAAGAAAAAATATCCTCGGTGGTTATGGTTATTGGACGAAAGAAACAATTCTCTACCCCGGTGAATCATTATCTTTTATAACGAGCGCCAAAAACAATCTAAGGAAGCGGGATGATTAAAGTTATCACACTTTTATTGTTTGCATTACTGACTGGTTGTCAGTCAGTAGAAAGTAAAATCGAAGAACTCCCGACAGTTGGTTTTGACCCTATTCTATACAATAAAAGTGAGGCCTTTACTGACGGAAAAGTTACTTTACGTGTCGAAAGTTCAGGAACTGATGTTTGGCTTGTCGCCAAGAATGGAACCAGAAGTTTTATTGAGCTTTCAGGCCTAACGCTAGGTGGTAGTCGTTGTGCTTACAATGCCCGTAGTAAGCAACTTTTGCCCCCAGGCAGCGTAAGCACATTCGTAGTTCCTACGGTTGGAATGCTTGGACTTTGCTTCAACAATGAAGATCAACTTATGTTTATTAACCGTGCTTTTAGCAGAATCTCTCCCAAAGCAAAAGGAAAAGATTCGCTTTCGCTTTTATTTTCTGTTAGTTACGATTTTCCCGGAAAAGCGGACCTAATTACTAACCACGATTTTCAAGAGTTATATCTTTTATTTTTGAATGAGGATAATCTATGAAACAAACATTAATTGTTATTTTAATATGTTTTTGTCACACGGCTTTAGCATATCCATACCGTATCTATACTGTCCCGGAAGGGGCATTAGTAAAAAACATACTAACTAATGAATATCTAGGAAAAACCCCTGTGGTTGTGGACGTGAGCAATACCGAAGCTGGTTCTACTTTTGGGATTTCATTATTTAGACATGAAAATGTTGCTATAAAGATTTTTACAGTAATGCCTTCAGCAGAAAATAATTTTGCTGTTTCTGGACCTGACGTTGCAACTATGTCATTGCCGGGAAAAGCACCTTTAAACGTAGTAAATGATGGGAATGGCGCTTCTGTTCATATAGAACTAAGACCTTATATGTCTGAACCTGCGCACACCCCATATTAATATAACAAGAAATTAAAAATATAAATCATATGAACTGCATCATAAAGATGCAGTTCAATATTTATTCTGATACTTTTAATTTTTCTTTTATGAACTCCTCTAGTTCCTTAATAAAACCCGCATTTATCCTATTGAATTCAAAGCGAATTTTTCTACCAGTATTGTTTTTACTGATTCTTGCATACTTATCTTTGTTATCAAAAGTAATAAGATCACTTGTTTCCCATTTTGTGGAATAAGTTTTTTCACAAACACTTTCCACAGATTGTGTGATTTTTTCCATTACAACTTTTTGAGCAACCTGGAGATCTCCAATGTCTAAATCTTTTGTTTCCTCTTTAACATTATCTATTACTTCATCTAAAGGAAATAGATTTTTTTGCACATATTTCTGTAAACGAGACAAGCGACTATAATAGGAGTTCGGGATTCCTTCATAATCCGGGAATAAAGAGATCAATGTTTCGTCAATACGGGCCGCCTGGATTCTTTTGGCTACCGATACATGACTAATCCCAAGATATGCTGCGAGTTCTTCATTAGTAGAAAATCCTTTTTCTTCCATTTTTTTGATAAATTGAAACCCAACTTCTCTATATGAAAATTTTCGAGATGTTTGTGCTGCGGATATAATTGAATTTATATCATCTTCGGTTAGTTCATCCGGAAGAACCCACAGGGGGAGATCCTTTTCTGCCTTTATACAGCAGAAACGTCTGCGACTTCCTTCTATTAATAAATAAACCCCATCTCTTTTTACAGCGATCCCTTCGGTATCGACCCCTCTTTCTTCAATCTGCTTAAGAATATCTCTAACAGAATAATCTGTAAGGGCTTCTTGATTTCGTGGGTTCGCTGGATGGACTAAGGTCTCCTTCTCCACTCTCTGGGCTGGAACAATCACATGTTCCGCTTCAAGTCTCCGGCCCTTATGAAGAGTGAATAACTTTTTTATGCGAGGTGCTGTTTTCAAACCCGCAAGACCTGAACGGTGACCGACTTCTGTCCGCTTTGGTGCGTTTAAATATCGAGATTTATCATTCCCGATATGTTGCTCATCGCTCATGCGTTAACTCCTTGCTTAGCTGAAAAACTTTTTATTTCATTTATAAATTGCTGATATACCTGTAATACAGATTCTTCTGCGACATCAAGCTGCTTTGCGGAACAAAGTTCCTCTGATTTTTTGATATCAAGCACTGTACGCCCTTTGGAAGCAGCTGCCTTAAATGCTTCAGAATTTTTTATGTTAGCGGACATCAAAAGGTCCTGAACAGTTCTGATTAATTTATCCAAAACTATTCTTTCATATGGACTTTTGTCATCTACATTGACAGCAAGAACTTTGAACCATTTTAAATTGTCGCCCTTACTTGGTGATTGTTTAAACCTTTCACTTATTGTAAGCATGAAGTCTGTAGTAGAGGCGTAATCATATTCACGTGGTGACACTGCGACAAGAATCCCATCGGCCGCTTCGTCAGCAGCCCAGATCAAAGGTGAATCTTCAGGTGGAGTGTCTATAATAATCAAATCATAGTTCTGCTTCAGTACCGGTAAGATAACTTCCTTGAAACGTAGTAACAAAGACGTACGTTCTTCTCTAGAACATTGCCAGTATTTATCTTTAAAACGAGCATCTGTCGGAAAAGCCGTTATTACGTCCAAGTTTGGCAGATGCGTTGAAAAAGGCATATTAGTGATGATTTCTTCTTCAGAGAATCCTGAATCTAAATATTTTTTATACTCAGAATTTTCTTCATAAATTCCAAGGATTGCATCAATTGCTGTAAGGAAGACATCATCTTCTGAGACACTTTGAATCATGCTGCTTCCAATCGAACCTTGTGGGTCCCATTCGATCATTAATACACGTGCATTGAGTTGTAGATCTAAAGCAGCTGCTACTGCTAAAGCTACAGATGTAGTGCTTTTCCCTGTACCGCCTTTATGATTCTGAGTAACAATAGCTCTGCTAAAGTAATGATCGCGGTACTTGGGATAACCCAGGGCATCCATTATTTTTTGAACATCCCAGCGGGTGTAAAGATGATTTTTGTTTTGATAAATAGGTGCACCAACAAGTTCTTTTTCTTCTAAGTCCGAAAGTATTTTATTGAACGTTACTCGTGACTTCCCAAAAAAATCAGAGAGATTTTTTTTATTCAAACAGTGGTTATAGATCAGTCTATCAACACCATCAACACTATCATCAGAAACAGATACTCTTGATGAAGCCATCAGAGATTCCTTTAGAGAAATCTGCTCGCTTTTCATGCGCTGACCAACGAGGGCGATCTTTTCAAGTAAATTCATGGTTATGACCTTTTTGCACTGAAAACCGACTTTTACGCATATATGTAAACTTTACGTATAATGCGTCCATTTCCTTGTTATGCGTACAATTCTATCCTTAGTTTCAATCTTAAGCTAATGTTTGTTTACTTTTTTATGATTTTTTGTGAGCTTAACTTGCAGATGTGAGCTCAGACTCTCTAGTCCATACCTAATGCACAACCTGTTTAAACCACGATTCTTGTCTCCTTCTCTACGCTTTGAAGTTAAGAGCTCCATTAATGAATCTTCACGCCTACCCTATTTCTTGCTTAGACCCTAAAATCTATCTCACCGGTGTGCTGATATACGTTTCCTAACTGTGAACCGTTGTCGTCAGTCCAGTCTAAAGATATGAGGTGTTAATCTCTTGAGGAGGCACACTACGAATTATGGGAGCAGAGTTAGCAACCTCACCCCGAAATGAAACCCAACTTAAGGAGGCAACCCCAGTGTGGAGATTAAGGGGGTTAAATCTGCCAGCGGCTGACAGTGTCCCAGCTGCTGCTCAGTCACACCACGCCCTGATTTAATCCCCTGCCCGGTATTGTAATGACCGAAAAAAACCCGTGCACTGGTGTCGGCAGACCGGCATGCATGAATATGACGTTAATCTGTATCAGCAGGCACTTTTCGCATAATGGGAGCAAGTGATAGCAACGCCGCCCAGAACGGAATGCCAACATCAGGACTGAACCCAAGTTTGGCGATTAAGGGGGTTAAATTTGCAAGCGGATGACAGTGCCCCCAGCTGCTGCTCAGTCACACCACGCTTGATTAAATCTCTCGCCAGGTCTTGTTTTGACCGAAAATAGCCCAAGCACTGATGTCGGCAGACCGGCATATAGGAATATGACGTTAATCTGTATCAGCAGGTACATTTCGCATTATGTGAGCAAGTGATAGCAACCCAGCCCGGAACTGAAGGCCAGCATGAGGACAGAACCCCAGTTTGGCGATTAAGGGGGTTAAATCTCACAGCGGCTGACAGTGCCTTCAGATGCTGCTCAGGCATACTACTCTCCCTGATATAATCTCCCATATGTTCTTGAGATCGTCGGAAATCGCCCATGCACCGGTGTCGGCAGACCGGTATGCAGTAATGTGAATTTAATCTGCATCATCAAGCACATTTCGTATTATGGAAGTAAGTGTTAGTAAACCAAAGCCCGCCCAGAACGGAAGGTCAACATCAGAACAGAATCCCAGTTTGGCGATTAAGGGTGTTAAATCTGCAAGCTGCTGACAGTGCCCCAGTTGCTGCTCAGTCACACCACGCCCTGATAGAATCTCCTGCCCGGAAATGTGATGACCGAAAAAAGCCCGTGCACTGGTGTCGGCAGACCGGCACGCAGGAATATGACGTTAATCTGTATCAGGAGGCACATTTCGCATTATGGGAGCAAGCGATAGCAACCCAAGCCCAGAACTGAAGGCCAGCATCAGGACAGAACCCCAGTATGGCGATTAAGGGGGTTAAATCCGCCAGTGGCAATAAGATCCCGAGCGGTGTTTAAGAAATATTTCCCGAAGGACAATCTTCCGCTCGTACGATGAATATAGTGTTCAACCCGGGAGAGGGATCACTTAACCTGCTTAGCCTAAATCTTACGTCATTCTCTAAACGGAGTTTAAGCTTAATGGTCCTGAGAAAGTTAAAAGGACTACCCATAATGACGGTTTGAGATGGCGAATAAGGGTTTTTCTGCCAGCGGCTGACATTGCCCCAGCTTCTGCTCAGTCACACCACGCCTGATTAAATCTTCCGCCAGGTCTTGTTATGACCGAAAATTGTCCGTGCACTAGAGTCGTAAGACCTGCATACAGGAATGAGGCGTAAATCTTTATCAGGTGGCAAGGTTCGCATCATGGGAGCAAGGGTCTTGAACTGGAGGTTAACATCATAAAATCCCAGATTGGCGATTAAGGGTGTTAAATCTGACAGCGACTGAAAGTGCCTTCAGATGCTGCTCAGGTATATTACACCCTGAAAAAATCAAGCATCTGTGCTTGCGAATATCGGAAAAGGCCATGCACCGGTGTCGGCAGACCGGCATGGGCAATGAGACGTTAATCTGTATCAGCTGGCGCATTTCGTATCATGGGAACAAGTGTTAGCAACCCTCTCCAGGACGGAAGGACACTATCAGGACTGATCCCAGTTTGGCGATTAAGGGGGTTAAATCTGCCAGCGGCTGACAGTGCCTTCTGATGCTGCTCAGACATACTATGCACAGATATAATCACCCGTCCGTCCTTGTGATTATCGGAAAAGGCCATGCACCGGAGTCGGCAGACCGGTATGCAGTGATGTGACTTTAATCTTTATCAGCAGGCGCATTTCGTATTAAGGGAGCAAGTGTTAGCAACCCTGCCCAGGACGGAAGGACACTATCAGGACTGAACGCCAGTTTGGCGATTAAGGGGGTTAAATCTGCCAGTGGCTGACAGTGCCTTCTGATGCTGCTCAGACATACTATGCACAGATATAATCACCCGTCCGTCCTTGTGATTATCGGAAAAGGCCATGCACCGGAGTCGGCAAACCGGTATGCAGTGATGTGACTTTAATCTTTATCAGCAGGCGCATTTCGTATTAAGGGAGCCAGTGTTAGCAACCCTGCCCAGGACGGAAGGACACTATCAGGACTGAACGCCAGTTTGGCGATTAAGGGGGTTAAATCTGCAAGCGGATGACAGTGCCCCAGCTGCTGCTCAGTCACACCACGTCCTGATAAAATCTCCTGCCCGGTAATGTGATGACCGAAAAAAGCCCGTGCACTGGTGTCGGCAGACCGGCACGCAGGAATATGACGTTAATCTGTATCAGCAGGTACATCTCGCATTAGGGAGCAAGTGATAGCAACCCCGCCCAGAACTGAAGGCCAGCATGAGGACAGAACCCCAGTTTGGCGATTAAGGGGGTTAAATCCGGCAGCGTGAGTAAGTGCCCGTGCTGTGTTAAAGAAATATTCCCTAAGGACAATCTTCCGCTCGGCCTTTTGTATAAAGTTGTCACCCCGGGAGCGGGGATCACTTTACCTGCTTAGCCTAAATCTTACGTCAATCGCTATCCGGAATTTTAGCTTAATGGTCCTGAGCAAGTTAAAAGGGCTACCCATAATGACGTCCCCAGATGGTGATAAAGGAGTTAATTCCGCCTTCGGCTTACAGTGCCGCAGCTGTTGCTCAGCAACACCACGCCCTGATTAAATCTCCCGCCTGTCCTTGTGATGACCAAAAATAGTCCGTGCACTGGCGTCGTAAGACCGGCATACAGGAATGAGGCGTTAATCTTTATTAGGTGGCAGGATTCGCATCATGGGAGCAAGGGCCCTAGAACTGTAGACTAACATTAGAAAATCACAGTTTGGCGATAAAGGGGGTTAAATAAGTTAAAAGTCTTCGGTGAGCAAATTGGATAAATTTTCAGAAACCAAACCGTTAATAATAAACTTTTAGAAGAATGATTAAAGGATATTAAGTTTTGTATGCAAAATGACACCAGTGATCTGTTTTCACTAATAATGCCGCGCTACTTTGATTACCTTTGGTAAACAAAAATGTAATTTACGTGATTTTCATCTTATAATGTCAGTATTGAAGTTATAAATTTTGTTTACTTAATGCGTACACAACCTAACTGCGATTTGTATTTATGTCACTGTTTTTACACCACATTAATTATAAAACCAAAATTTGCAGCACAGTGATGAACTCATTAAGTCACAACCTCATTTGTTTACTTAAGGCATACAATAAAAAACCAGATTCTTATGAGACATCTGGTTTAATTATTTTTGCTTGAAGATATTTACTCTACGCGGCCAAACCCGCTGCTACTTCTTGAGCATAGAGAATTTCTATTGCCTCGCCATAGCTACAATTCTCGCGGCTTTGAATTTCCCATAATTTACTCCTGTCAGCACTATCCGTAGTAAAACAAAGCTCCATTTTCCGGTCTACGTATAACCGACAGATCTCTTGGAAGTTTTCGAACCTGACTAACATCTCTGAAAACACCTTTTTGACTGTACGAATATTTTTCATACGTTCATATTCTGCATCTGAAGTAGAAAAATATTTATTAGCCTTCATTGCTTCAATGCTTTCTTTTTCTTGTTTCATGATTATCTTCCAAGGCGAGTTAGCAGTCAGGGCCCGGCCAACAGAAGAAGTAAAATAATCTTCAAACGACTGTGTGATACAGATGCCAGCGCAGTTTGTTTTCCTGAACCTACGCCATGCCGCTTCGAGGAAGGAAGAGAAGAATTGGTTTGATTGATTTCCGGCACCTGATGAATTATCAGGACGAATGTACTCCCATGCTTCATCAAGGATGAACAAGCGACGACGCCCATCTTTTTTGATGAACATTGCATGCTGAGCAGCCTGAATGATAGACATTAATACAACTGTCTGAAGGTGGGGGGTGCCTTTTAGCTCCTCCAGTTCCAAAACAATAAATCTGCTGTCGAAGTTGATTGGAGGCAACGTATCGGTAAACCGGTGCCCATAAATTCCACCTTCGCACCATGCTCCGAGTTGCTCCCCAATATCCTTTATACGTTTGTCTTCATGCTTCTTGCAACGCAGAGCAAAGCCGGTTATTGAACCGGTCCGACCTGATTTTCTGGATTCTTGGTACTCTTCTGCAATAAGCTGAAGCATCACTGATTGTTGATAATCATCGATAAGGCCTTTCTCTGAAGCCATAATTTTTAGCTGATTCAAAACCATTATGGTCTGAGCAACTTTGTCTTTTTCTGCATCGTTTGAAGTTGATTCACCGGTAAATTCAGGTGCTTCGTTAAATACATCGTCGTTAACAGTGATGTCAGTTAGGAAGGCAAAGGGATTTAGGGTGAAGTCAGGGGTTTTACCGAAATCAATAAATTGACTGTTTGTATATTGTTCCGCAATCCCCTGGTAAGAACGGCCCACGTCCACAACAAATACTTGAGCACCGTCAGGATCATCATCTGGGTATTCGTTTTCTAAAAAATGCTTAAATGTTGAGCGATAATGAACGAGGTTATTAGATCGCGGTCCAGCTCCAAGATAGTTATTGATTAGATATGCTGTCCAGAATGACTTCCCTGCACCTGACGTTGCACCAATAACCATGTTATAGCTTGCAGAAGTCTTGAAAATATCAAGTCCCATGAGTTGACCTTCACGAGAAACTAAACTCAGTACTGGTCTATCTGTATTACCTTTCCAGGGCCCAAAGATCGGTGTCATATGAGCCGCTCCGGTGTTGCTCACTACTTCGGAACGGTCAAGGTCGAAAATTGTCTTTGGGTCATTGCACATTGGCAGACATGACATAAATGACGGGAAAACGATAAAGGAATCATCTGCTACTTTGACCCGGCTTTCGAGGTAAAAGGATTTGAGATCGTTAGCTGCTGTCTGCACAGAATTGGCATTACTACCCATAACAGTGAAAGTAAGATACCCTCTTAAAAGCTTTGCGCCATCCTCAAGCTCGCGAGTTACGGCCATGTAGTCATTATCCATATCCCGCAGGCGAGGGCAGAATGTGACAACTGAAGGTATACTTGCCTGTTTATTAGTGATTGCTTTGTAGCGGACGTTTTCTTTTGACAACTTGAGCGGATCGGCAAACTGAACAGTCTGAGTGATCATAAATGGGCTGAAAATTGTCTTACGTCCATGCATCCAGTTAACTACTAACTCATACATACAACCGAAATTGACGTATTCAGGAAACTTTACAACGGAAAGTTGTTTGAAGTAACGATGCTCAGATTCGTCGTCACTTTGTGTGACTGATGAGAAATGATTTTCTGTGACTGTATACTTACGGCCGGGAACGTTAACTTGTTCATTAAGCCTTTTCATAGTGTTAACGTCTATGAAACCTTCAGCCCACCGGGAGTTCTTTCCGGGGTTTACGACCTTATCTATACAATAGAGCCAGTTTTCTGCATCGACCTTAAACGGATGCAATCCAATCGTAATTAACTTACTTACAAGTTCAGAGTAAAGTGAATCGATACGCGAATGTTCCAGCTCGGTAGGAAGGGCAGACTGTAAAGGAATCGATAGCGAGATCCATACCTGAAAATCCCTCAACATAAGGTTATCATGATCAGGTTTTAAAGGCTTATGCATACTTCTGTCGTAGTAGTCCAACTGATAACCATTAAGCAGATCTGCTTTAAGCTTATCGTTCCCAGTCATACGCCCACCTCGCACAGCTGACCAAGCACTAAGCTGTAAAGTCAGGTCTGGCAATGCAGTCAGAGATATTTGACAGACAGTATCTGTAGGGAAATCCATTTTGAACATTTCAGCAAGAACATCTTGCTGATTATCAAAAACTCCAGGGGATGGATTACAGATAAACATAAACCCTAATCTGTTGCCATCAATCAAAAAATAGTGAGTCCCTGCTAATTGATCGTAAACAGGGATAAACCCACCTAATTGATGGCGATTTAAACCGCTATTGTAATTATTGATAGCTTCCATATTTGACCTTACAGTTGTCTAACAATGCCGTTCGAAGAGACAGCTTTAGTTGCTTTTTGTTGCTGCTGCATATTTTCCCGGGCCGCATCCTGTACTTCTAAAGGAACTATGCGAGCTGGGTTTGAGGTCGAATTCTTGCCAGCAATCCATGTTTGCGGTTTTACGTTGACATAAACGTAGCCGGGAAGATTAAGCGCATCGTTATCATCGGTATAAGGTGCAAAAGTAATTCTCATTACTTTCCCCTGTTGCAGAACAGCAAGTGGTTCAGGAGCCACTACAGCTTGTTTATAACCTTGCGAACGGTATTGCTGGATCTGCCCAGGGTTGAGAGTCGGGTTAACGGGCTGGCCATTGTAAAGAGAGTACATATCCTTACCAGGGCTGATATCAGAATTAGGTGCAACGTAGCGTGGGGCATTTCCAGCAGAAACCGGATAGCTTGTTTGTTTAACGACTTCCGCAGCCGGATGAACGAAAGGGTTACCAGTTGAAGAGGCAGTGCTATAACTGCTAGTCATCCTTACGTTTGAATTAACCGGTACACCAGAAATAGGCCGTGGTCCAATGGATGAAGTAGGGGCACCCATTTTTAAAGTTTTATCGTACATGACAGGTAACTGACCAACTGGCTTAATTTCGGTTTTTGAATAAGCCACAGGCTGATTTTTAAGGGTAGTAGACTGTGGATATTTGACTTCCCCTGGAGGGCTAATTTCAGTTGGATAACGGCTGTCATTGACAGCCGATTTCTCCTTTCCCGATTCCGACTCTTCCCCCGCCAGTGCAGACAGATCATCTCGATTATTAGTTAACTCCATAACTTCGCGAGGACCTTTACAGATAACGCCCTTTTCAATGCCTGGACATTCGGATTCGGAACTACCGATGGAGCACCCCGTAAGATATGAGGATGTACCTACAACCAGAGCACTGAGTACCAATCTTTTGATGTTCATAAACTAGCCTTAATTTGTCTCAAATGGATTTTTTAAGAGAGGTTCAACGCTTTGGTTCAACCAGTAGTCGAAATCTTTTGGAATGCCATTACCAGCCAAACCATCCTGTCTGACAACTGAAGGTACACCCTGCAATTTATAAATTCCTGCGAGCATCAATGACGCTACCAAAGGTTCCGCCGGACATTCTTCTGCTTCTTTTTGAGAGAGCAATCTTTTTTCAATGTCGGATTTGCTTCCCATTAGCCAACGAAGAATATCGAGGTTGTTTATTTTTCCTTTTTCTTTACTACACCAGAGCCTTCTAAGCTCTTCTTTTGGCTCACCGGGTGAGGGAACTAAAACAATATCTATCCGATACTTGTCCCGATCTGCATAGAATTTCTTAACAAGTTCCATGCAACCGTCACAATCAAGTGTTATGAAAATGGCTGCTTGTCTTTTAAGCTTTGAATTTCCCAGAGGAATGGACGCTACAGTTTCCAGAGGGAAGGGGGCCTCATCAAGACTAATAAAATAGGAATTCCTGATTTCTTCTACAGTCAGAACAGGTTTACGTTTAATTACATCAACAAGGCTTCCCCCAGTAAGGGAGTATCGGCCATCGGTCGTTACTGCCATTAGCTGCGAACGTTCGTCCTGAAAGAGGTATAGCCCACCAGAAGGAATGTATATGGCATCCTTAGGTTTATATCCTTTCATTTTTGATAACACACCCGAGATCTGACTGGGTGAAACGCCACCTTCCTTTGCCTTTGCCATTAACGCAGCAGCATCACTATTAGTTAGGACCTGCTCTGAAGCATAAGTGACCGTATTCGCCATAATGGCGAAAGCCGCCATTAAAGGGAAAAGTAACTTTTTCACTATTGGGTGCCCTCTACTTCTTTGCATTATAAGAACTTGATTGTACCGCTTCAGAGCTATCTTCAAGTTCCATATAAGTGACGATTTCAACACTATCCGGTACAGTAACGGCAAGCGTTGCATCAATAATTAAATAGCCACGGTCACGGTAGATCTTCATTAATGTTCTGAAATATTCTTCGAATTGAGATCTATCATTGTCAGCAGTACGGCCTCCGTGATGCTTGAAAAATTCCTTACGTAATTCAGGCATGTCAAGCACTGCAATCTTGTACGAAGGCTGGGATTGTTTATTGAAGTAATCGTAAACATTCATAAAGCCTTTATAACCATAAATAATGACCAATACGGCAAAGGCGAAGAAAAATAAATACTTCAATATTTTTTCAATATCAATTTCGAAGGTAATTTTTTTTGTTGTCCTTTCTCGCACCATTTTTTTAGTGATTTCAGGTCCAGCTGATTCAGGCGATTCTTTTTTTTCTAAACTATCCATTTAAACCTCAGCGACTGGTCAGATTCGTTGGAATTGTAGTTCCGGTCTGAACGACAAATGTAATAGCTCGGCCAGGGCTAATTTCTACGATTGGCCACTGTTGTTCTGCAATTGCGGTGTAGTAATCGACGAGTCGATTAAGACCACCTTGAGCTGCACCAGCCCCGGCTAATGCCCCAAGTGCACCAAAATTAGGGGACTGATACTGAGCCTGTGAATTAGGGTCGATGTTAAGTGAAGATACCTTACTGGGACTTAAGCTACCGGCAAGTGAAGAAAGTCCACCGGCAAATGCAGCTCCTGCAATTGCGTTACCATTTCGGCTGATAAGCGTGCCTCGGATCCCATTTTTTCCGTCATTTTCACTTACAGCATATGCTTCCAGTTTTACGTCAAAAGCTTTCCCTTTTGAATTAACACAAGAGATAGAAGTGGCACGTATGTAAGCACGCTGTGACGCCAGATCACCAACAGCTGAACCCAGAAGGTTACAGTCACGCAAATCCATGGTGAAATTATTGGGCATGATGACATCTTTTTTAATACGCATCGTTACTGGCATTGGTTCTGATTTGGAAGAAAGGCTTGTAGGCGCTTCAAGCCCGGTAATCAGAACACCAGTGATAATAGATGTTGCCGGAAGAAACATTTCATCTTTTCGGGCAGCATGCCGCGCTTTGCTATCAACTGGCGCAGTACCATCACCTCGTACAGTCCGAGTTGGCGCTTTATCTCCTGCAATGACCTCTCTGCCTTCCTTGATTCTGTTTTCAGACACGGGCATAACCTGAATGACACCATCGGTACCATTAGTCTTAATGGAACTTTGTGTGATTGTTCTCATTGGGCTATTACGCGTAGGTGTGATAGAAGCGTAATTAGGGTTTACGCCATTAATCGGCGCATTAGCATTAAGCTGATAAGGAGCTGCCGGTGCCTGCTCATTAATCGTTTTACGCGAACTACCAGCATCCAAGTTACGATTGCCGTTTCGATTTGTCTGCATATCATTAATTTGCTGAGACAGCTGCTGAAGTTGAGAAGTTAAACTTGCAACTTGGGCTTTAGTTTCCTGTTGGGCTTTTTCTGCTTTTTCGCGGTCCTCTTTCGCCGCATTTTGGTCAAGTCGGTTTTGCTTAACCATTTCTTTATATACTTTCTGGCTTTCTTCATTACTCAATTTGTTCATTTGCGAATCATCTAACAACAAATTGGTCTGCATGTCTTTTTTCTGTGTTTTCTTTTCTTTCTTAACTGGTGTGGAAAAAATAGACTGGCTAATAATATAAACAATCACTACCAGCAGAGCGCCAATAACAGAAAGTCTGACGGTCTTATTTTCCCAGGCCTTTTTAATGTCCATGATTAGCTCCACTTGTAGGTTTCTGGAATCGTTTAATTTTTAGATTTCGTTCGCTGTCAGACATCTGAGGAACGATATAGGGTTCACCTGCTCTGGCCCAGTTTTCACGAACAGATGGATGATTCATTTCAGCTTTATCTATCTGGCTCGTTCTAGATATTTCATGTTTGTAATTAGGTTCCAAAACGTTACTTTTGTGATAGTCAAAAGCATTCTCCTCATTAATATTGCCCTCTCCTACAAATTTATCAATAAGAGTTGGATCGTTCATTATTACTGTCTGAACGGGAAAAGCGTTACTGCCATCTTCGATACTAATGGGTGCGTCCGGAACGATTAATACACTCCTTTTTGGTATATATTCTGACCTGTAGTAAAAGCTGGTTAAAGCAAATACGACAAAACCAATCACGGTGGCCCCAAGCAGAGCAGGCAAAGTAACTTTTCCCATATTATTTTCTGATTAGACTTGGTCTGGTTGTAACCCGGGCCTCGCGTTCCTTGAACAATTTATCCCGGACTATGTAAAGCTCTGTTTCTTCTCCCGGTTGCAGGTATGCTTTATCAAATAAAGCACTTGCAATAACGCCTTCTGCCATACACTGCTGATCAGCAACGATTTGACCGTATGGTTTATCGTTTTTCACAAGAATTACATCAATAAGTTCACGTGAGCCAACCAGTCTCTGACCGAGCTTTGCATACATATTAAAGTTACATGGTGACTGCTCTGGCGCAGGAATACGAGAAAGTCGGTCCTGTTGTAAACTGAATCCTGAAGGGACCTCACCAAGAGCCACAGGAGTCAATAAATCAATGATTCTTTGTTTATGATCGTCTTGTTTTGGATCCGTTGGAGCCAGTTCTTCTGACTGGGAGCGGGCCAACATTTCCTCATAGTTTTGCTTATCCAATGAGGTTTCACGTTTGGCTTGCATAGATGGGCTTAAAGATGTAGTAACTGAAATCATCGCACCGGGAACATCAAGCGGTACCAGGGTCAGGTTATAGGTCGATTCAGGTACCTGATCTTCAGACAACATAATCCCGATTGGTTTATCGGTATTAGTTGAAATAAAGACATCGCCACCATTAACAAATATGCTTGCCTCTTCAGCAGGGGTAGAAGTACTGACAGAAGCATTCTTGAAGCTGGTCGATATTCTGTTTTGAAGTCCTCGTGAAACTGGCAGTACCACATTCCCACCAGGCGGCACATTTACACGCTGAACTTCTTTATATCGGTTACGAGCTTCGACATAAAGTTCATCGGCTTTTGACGTGGCGGTCGCATTGGTTGCATTCTGCTGGGAAGAGGTACCTGTTGGTCTCCCATAGCTATCAATTGCACCAGATCGGGTCTGTGCGTCAAATCCGGGGAGACTAGGATTATTTGATAATGCTCCAGTAATAGCGCTTACCGCAGGCGAAGCATTGCTGGCTGGGGAAAGTTGCACGGTAGGGAGATCAGTTGTAGGTTTTTGTCCCTGCGCATTACCGGCTTCACTAAGGTTTGTTTGTGCACCTGACTGTTCAGAACCAGCTTGACCCGGAATAATGGCTTTTGCAGCTCCATTCTGAAATCCGTCAGCACCAACTGGCATTACAACCGGGTTATTAATTGTTGCTGGCAATTGGTATTCTTCAGCGATTACGCAGTTCGAAGTCGTGAGCATGATCAATGCTGTAATTGCGTTGAAGCCTAAGCCCTTTTTTTTAATCATCACTTGTTACCTGTAGACGGTGGCGGATTATCCAGCGTTGCCAGTTGCTCTTTGCCGTTTATCGTAATTTTTTTAATATTCGGTGTTCCGGAATATTGATTTACATATGCAATTCTTGGGCGACCATTTTTCATCCCGAGAACCCATTCATAAGTCCATTTCGATGATTCAGTTTTGTCCGGAACATTTACAAGTCGAGTCGTTTTGGTACCCCAGACATAGACCATGTCATTTTTTGGATCAAAGTAAATATCATTAGGCTTAAAGGTCTGCTCAACACCACGAGCCTGCATGATATTTATCTGCTCCTGTAAAGACTCACTCGTTTTAGCCTGTAGTTCAGGTGAAAGGGCATCGAGGACATAGGCCGTCACAAAGGAAATATTAGTTGGATTAATATTCCCTAAAAGGGTACTAAAAAAGAGAGCCCATTGTGTTTTATAAGATTCCGATGCTTTGTTACCAACAACCGTGATCTCTTCATTCATGTTTGGAGGGGTAACAATCGTCACTGGGTCAGTGAAAAAAAGAATCTTTGCAACCAATAACCCAATGACGGCTATTGAAACAGTATTAATTCGGATAAGTTTTGTATCACGATTAATCAGGGCGCTGTATGTAATTCCAGCACCTGACGCTTCAGCTTGTGGGCTAAATCGTTTTTTAATGTCCAAAAAACGTCCCTTAGCACTTTCATCTTTCTTTACGTATGACTGTTCAAGATCACCGTTTTCATCCTTTTTAGATTTTTTGAAAAAAGGGATGTTAATGCCACTTAGCATTTTCATTCATAGCTCCATCAAGAATACAAATCTCTGATAAATGGATCGTTGAAATAACGGCTACTAAAAACTGCTTTACCTGGCAAAAAACCGAGCCACCAGAGTTTGTGTTTTAGCAATCCTCTTATTCCTGACTCAGCTGCTTTGTTATACGCAATCCAATACACAACCGCTGCTACAACAGAAAACCCGAAGCATTCGAAGATATTCCCAAATGCAACCAGAATGAATGCAAGCCCTAATTTTTTGGCATCCCAAAACAAAATCAGTAGAGGCATGTTGATCCTGAAAGGGAATCTATAGGTATGCTGAGGAACGTCGTTCTGCTTACTCATTAAAAATCCAGAGAGGGGGATGAACCCCCTCATGCATGATTAACAATAAATTACAGCGGTACGCCAGCATCCATAAAGGTGCTGATAATTTTCTCGCCGTTGGCCATTACCAGCATCATGAATAATGAAACCAGTGCCAGGCCCGGGTTAGGCTTAAGGACAGAGAAATATACGCTTGAGATCAACATCGCGGCTGCCAGAATTTTGCCCGGAGCTCCAGTCATACTTTCACTCATGTATGACCAAATATCTCCCAGTGCCCCATCATCTGAACCCGCATATGCCAGACCGCAAAAAAGCACGGTCAGCAGAACAAACAAAATCACTTTTGCGCTTTTTGTTTTAAAAAGTGCAGCCGTGTTAGATTTCTTTTCACTAAGGCCAATATTTAAAGAAAGTTCCATAATTACTCCGTGTAGATTTGAGTTCACGTAAACGCGAATGAATAATACTTTTTTATTCCGATCCTTCCGTTCGCATAAACCCCCTTTTTTTAACGTTTAGCGATTGGTGAATTTTTAAGCAAAGGGCCTAAAGCATAATCTTTGAAAGGTACCAGTGAACGCTTAGTAAAAGTTTGAAAGAGGGGAGGGGGTAAGATTACGTTAAGCTCAATCCTGAAGCTGATGAGACTCCTCAAGCATAAAAGTCACTTTTGATGGTTTGAAAAGCTCTAACTAGATATCGGGCAGGTAACTAAGCTTCATATCTAATCTTTTTTGTTCCCTTATTATCTATCTCTTGATTCTGAGAAGGCCGCATATCACTGTGCTCCCTGGTTCGGCAACTATCAGTTGGAGAAACTACATACAATCCTCGGGCCGGTGCGTCATTCATCTAAATGCCTTTTACACCTCTGGGCGTGAGTGGGACTTTGTCTTGTCCATACGAACATCATTCATTCGAATGCTTTTGGCCAATGCTATTTAAGCAAATGCTTTCTGGCTGAGTCCTTTTGCGAATGAGTCTTTGATATAACTGCATGAATTTTGGGTTGTTTGGTGTACTAACAAAACAAAGGCATTTCTTTGAATGCCATTGGAGTTGTGATGCTTCTGATATTTTTTTGATCTCATATCAAGCACATAGTCCTTCTGATGCCCAATGTCATAGATGTCTTGGACCATTCTCGCTCTTAACAAAGCTGAACTGTGTGTCATTCGACCTAATGCCATTCACCAAAATGCCTTTTTATACCACTGCATAGCTATGCTCGGGATACAGTGGCAAACAAAAGCATTTCAATGAATGAATTTTTGGGATACCGACATCAAAAGCATTTGTATGAATGTAAGAGGCGTAATCCACAAAAGGCATTCACGTGAATAGAGTGCGCACGAAACCATCTTGCTCAACGGCATTTAATGAATGGGCTAGCATGTACGCTTGAGTCAGAAAGGCATACAGATGAATAGTCAGGAGTTCGTTTGAAAAGTTACTTTTTTGCACATTAAGCCGAGATGTAAGACCAGTAGTAAAAGAAGCACTAAGCATAGCACTGATAAATAACTTATTTTTCAGCAGGTTATAACCAGTGCATACCAGATAGCTTTCAACCTTGTTTGGCAAGGGCCAGCTTAGGGCTTCTTTTGAAGATCTGAAATTGTATGTCGCGACCTTTCTTAACTTCTTGATAATCGAGATATCCGATAGATTCAAGTTCCCGCATTGCTTTACGAATTATCTGGTTTTGCGTACGAATAGGGGTTGTAAGAAGCAACCTTTCCCTCAACCGTTTCATATTAACGAACAACGTACCAGCTGGCATTGCTTCAAAATAAATATAGAGAGATTGCGCAGCTTCTTTTTTAGCCAAAATGTATAGAACCTGAAGGCTTAACAATGTCTTATGGTCGTAACGATACAGTTCCCACATAGAAGGATCCCCAACCAGCTCAACAGTATCGCTTTTTGGATCAATCATAGCCTTCTGCACCAGATGCGTTACTGTGAACCGACCACTACGAGAGTCTGAGAAGGCAAGCACTACCGATGCAAGGTTCATTAATGACTCTTTAAAGCGCGCACGAGTTCGTTTGTTGATGTTTGTTGAACTGATACCACACATCTTCGCAAACTCGTTAAAAGTCAGGCTAATCTTCTCGGAAGTAAAACCATATTTACTGAAAGCCATGATGATCCCGAGCCAGCACTTAAAGTCGGTAGACATAGATAGTTTGACACCAGTTATCTTGATGTCGTCATAACCCTCCGATCTTGCAATTTCCATACACGAAAGCTCATCAGAGGCATCAACTTCAAAGTTTCGGTCGCGGTTTTCTTTTGTGCCGACAGGGGTAAATACACTCAATCTCAGCAGGGCCACGGGCTGAACCGACTTGGACGAGTTAGGCGTCAGTTGATAAGTCTTACCTGATTCATTACTGGTTACGTCAAAAGGATGGATTAACTCGTTGTTTTTAATCAT